>JAGGYH010000070.1 GCA_021162615.1 Candidatus Aminicenantota bacterium | reverse complement strand
TCGATCCGTACAAGTAAGCTACAAAGAGAAATCATACGAAAATGCCTGCTAAAAAGGCAGGCCTTTTTTATTTATTATAATAATCTTATAAAAATACTTGACAAGATGGCACTCAAATATTATACTATTTTACAGTTATGTTCACTCAATATAATTCGAAACTTGGAGGTAATAAATGCCAAAAATAATTGGAATCGACCTAGGAACAACAAATTCTGTTGTAGCTGTTATGGAAGATGATAAGCCGGTTATCATTTCCAATGAGGAAGGAGGGCGGACCACTCCTTCTGTTATTGCTTTTAATGACAAAGGAGAAAGGCTTGTCGGACAGGTTGCAAAAAGACAGAGGGTCACAAATCCGGAAAATACTATTTATTCTGTAAAACGTTTTATGGGACGCAGGTTTAAAGAAGTATCAGAGGAAATAAAACAGGTCCCGTTCAATGTAACACAGGCTCAAAACGGTGATGTCAGGATAGAAGCTAAAGGAAAAAAATACGCTCCGCCGGAATTATCAGCCATGATTCTGAGAAAGCTGAAAAAATCAGCGGAAGATTATCTTGGCGAAAAGATAGAAAAAGCGGTTATTACAGTTCCCGCGTACTTTAATGACAGCCAGAGAAAAGCAACGAAAGATGCAGCTAAAATCGCAGGACTTGAGGCCCAGAGAATCATTAACGAGCCTACAGCCGCTGCCCTGGCTTATGGACTGGATAAGAAAAACGACCAGACGATCGCTGTTTATGATTTTGGCGGAGGGACTTTTGATATATCTATTCTGGAAGTCGGAGAAGGCATTGTTGAGGTCAAGTCGACCAATGGGGATACCCATCTCGGGGGGGATGATATAGACCAGGTAGTACAGGATTGGCTGGTGAAGGAATTCAAGAAAGAATCGGGTATTGATCTGACCAAAGACAAAATGGCCCTTCAGAGACTCAAAGAGGCTGCGGAAAAAGCGAAAATGGAGCTTTCGAGCACTTTGGAGACAGAAGTCAATCTTCCTTTTATAACGGCTGACAGCTCCGGACCGAAACATCTGCTGATCAAATTGACACGCTCCAAACTGGAACAGTTAATGGATTCCATAATCAACAAGACCATCGATCCCTGTAAAATGGCATTAGATGATGCTGGATTAAAAGCATCTGATATAGATGAGGTTATTCTGGTGGGAGGCTCCACCCGGATACCGAAAGTGCAGGATCTGGTCAAAGACTTATTTGGAAAAGAGCCTCATAAGGGTGTGAATCCGGACGAAGTGGTGGCCACTGGTGCGGCCATACAGGGAGCTGTCATGTCCGGAGACGTCAAGGATGTTCTTCTTCTGGATGTCACCCCGCTGACACTAGGAATTGAGACACTGGGCGGAGTTTTTACAAAAATGATTCCCAGAAACACCACTATACCTACAAAAAAAACAGAGATATTTTCCACGGCATCTGATAATCAGCCCAGTGTTGAAGTACATGTTCTTCAAGGGGAAAGAGAAATGGCCAAGGATAATCGGAGCCTGGGAAGATTTCATCTTGATGGAATCCCTCCCTCCCCAAGAGGAGTGCCTAAAATCGAAGTGACTTTTGATATCAATGCGGATGGAATTCTCCATGTATCTGCCAAAGACCAAGGAACAGGTAAGGAACAGGCCATTACCATTACAGGACACAGCGGCCTTGACGAAAATGAAGTCGACCGCATGGTAAAAGATGCGGAAAAACATTCTGATGAAGACAAAAAAAGAAGAGAGCTGATAGATATTAAAAACCAGGCAGACAACCTTGTGTATAATCTTGAAAAAACATTAAGAGAAAACAAGGATAAAATTGACCCTAAAGAAGCTTCTAAATTACAGGCTGAGATTGAAAACACCAAGTCAGCTATTGAGGGCGACAATATTGAGCACATAAAAAAATCTATGGAAAAACTCACTCAAGCCTCTCATAAAATCACAGAGATGATGTACCAGCAGGCCTCAGGGGGACCCCAGCAGGCAGAAGATACGGGGAATCAAGCAGGACAAGGCGGAGGTGCAAAGGAACAAGGATCGAAAAAATCCGAAGAAGATGAAGAAGTCATTGATGCTGAGGTTGTTGACGAAGAAGAAAAAGAAAGTAAATGATCAACCGGATGTTTTCCCGATAAACAGCTTCGTAAGCTGAATGAGGGAAATTCATATAAAAGGAATAGCGGGATTGCCCTGCTCATCCATAAAAGGAGCAAGCAGGGCATTTTCGGTTCCAGATTTGAAAAAGGTCTGTCATGTCAAAAGATTATTATAGAATCTTAGGCGTTGATAAAAGCGCTTCCGTAGCTGATATAAAAAAAGCTTACCGTAAATTAGCAAGAAAATACCACCCTGACCTGAATCCAGGAGACAAATCTGCAGAAAACAAATTCAAAGAAATACAGGAAGCCTTCTCAGTACTTAAAGACCCCCAAAAAAGAAAACAATACGATCAATTCGGAATGGTCGGGGACCGTGGGCCTGGAGGGAGTTCCTACAAACAAGATTTTTCCGGATTTCAGGGGTTTGATTTTTCTGGTTTTGATTCATCATTCGGCTCATCTTCATTCCATGACTTTTTTGAAAACATTTTTAGTTCTTCCCAAAAGCAGACGAGTTTGAGTCCGGAAAAGGGTGAGGACCTTCTCTATTCCATGAGGCTCGGGTTTTATGATGCTATTAAAGGGATTAGAACACGCATCAAACTGAACCGTATGGTCTCGTGTCCTGAATGCGGCGGCCAGGGAACTATTGCCGGAAAAGGAACTCAGACCTGTCCTGTATGCGGAGGGTCAGGATACATCACTATGCGAAAGGGAGCCATGAGATTTCAAACAACCTGTCCCTCATGCAGAGGGCAAGGTGTGTCTAAAGGCAAAGAATGCCCCAAATGCCACGGGACAGGCCAGGTTAGAAAATCCGAACTTATCAATGTTAAAATACCTGCTGGTGTCAATACAGGTTCAAAAGTAAGGATCGCTGGCAGAGGGAATGCAGGAAAAAGGGGAGGCCCGCCGGGAGATCTTTTTATCACCATAGACGTGGAACCGCATCCTTTTTTTAAAAGAGAAGGTTCAAATATATATGTTAAAGTCCCTGTGACAGTGCCGGAGGCCACATTAGGGGCTAAAATTACTGTTCCCACCGTTGAAGGGAAAAGCACCATAAAGATCCCTCCCGGCACAAAATCAGGGCAAAAATTCAGGTTAAGAGGAAAAGGAATAACGAAAGTCGGACAAAAATCCAATGGGGATCAATTTGTCGAAGTCTTTATCGTGCCGCCTTCTTTTTATGATGAAAAAATCCGCAGCCTCATGAAAGAGCTTGAAAAAGCTTCTGACCAGAATCCAAGAGAAAACCTGGGAGTATAAAATGGCAAAAGACACGGTAAATAAAAACAAGAATAAATATTATCATATCAGCACGGTTGCCAATATCTATAATGTTCATCCACAGACATTAAGACTCTATGAAAGAGAAGGCCTTTTAAAACCTTCGAGGAGTAAAGGCAATACAAGACTTTACTCGGAAGAAGATCTGGAGCGTCTGGAATTCATTCTGAATCTGACGCGGGACCTGGGTGTTAATTTGGCAGGTGTGGAAGTGGCCATAAATATGAAAAAAAATATGGAAAGAATGGAAAAGGAAGTCAATGAATTCCTCAATTATATAAGAATGGAGTTTTTCGAAGGCAGAGAAGAAGAATTCGAGACAAAAAAGGATTCTCTAGTAAGGCTCAACCAAACAAAAATAATAAAAATAGAAAAAACAAAAAACAACCGGGAATAAAATGAAAAAGAAATACCCGAAAAATTACCAGTCAAGCAATCTGAAACTCTACCTGAACCAGATAGCCAAATTCACCCCGCTCGAACAGGAAGAAGAAAAAAGGCTTGGCAGGCTGATTCATAAGGGCGACCAGGACGCTTTGAATAAACTGATCGAATCAAACCTGAAATTCGTGGTCTCCTATGTGAAAAAATACAAAGGTATGGGGCTGAGTATTCTGGACTTGATCAATGAAGGAAACGTAGGGCTTATTGAAGCGGCAAAAAGATTTGACCCGGATAAGAATGTCAAATTCATTTCCTATGCCGTGTGGTGGATAAGACAGGCTATATTTAATGCGCTTACCAGAAATTCAAGGATCTATCACATACCGCAAAAATTATCAGATCAAGTCTCTGAAATGAAAAAAGTCCAGGCAAGATTGAAAAAAGAACTTGGGAGGACCCCAACAAGAGAGGAAATCTCAAGGGAAATGAACATTAAAATCGAGGATGTGGAAGACCTGGAAATACTGGAGGAAAAGAACCTCTCATTAAGCGATAAATACTATAATGAAGAAATAGAAATCGGGGACAAACTTCAGGATACCCTTTCCCCTTCGGTGGAGTATTTGATCATTAAAGGTTCCATACAGGAGCAGATCAGAGATGTGCTTGAAGAACTGGATGATAAAGAGGCTTTTGTGTTAAAATTAAGATATGGACTCGATGACAACAGGCCGAAAACTCTGCAGGAAATCGGTGACATCCTCCATCTGACAAGAGAAAGGATAAGACAGATAGAGGAAAAGGCAAAATCAAAGCTGTCAAAATCTCATACAATGCAGCAGCTTAGAGGGTATTTAAACTAATGAAACAAGAAACATGTCCTAAATGTGAAGGGACCGGCTGGATTATTGAAACAGATTCAAAGGGAAAATCTGTAGCCAAAAGATGCACTTGTTTTATTGAAAACACGACAAAGGTCCTCAAAAAACAGGCAAATCTTCCAAAAAGATACGAGGAGTGTACTTTTGAAAATTTTGAAGTCCACAATCCCTCTCATAAAAATGCCCTTAAAATTTCAAAAAAATTCGTTAAAAATTACCCGGTACAGGAAGTCGGGCTGCTTTTTCAGGGACCGTGCGGAGTCGGAAAGACCCACCTGGCCGTGGCTATTATAAATGAACTGATAAAAAGCAAATCAGCCCAGTGTTATTTCTGCGATTTCAGGGACCTGATCAGAAACATACAAAAAAGCTATTCTTCAGAGTCTTCCATGAGTGAATCTGATTTGGTCGCGCCTATTTTTGCGAACAATGTTTTAGTTCTGGACGAACTGGGCGCAAAGAGGACCTCTCCCTGGGTCGAAGAAACGATCTTTTACATCATAAATCACCGGTATAATCACAAAAAACTCACTCTATTCACATCAAACTACCTTGACCGGGGAGAAGAAGATGAAGACAAGAGGATCCCTTATTTCAAAAAAGGAAACTCATTCAATAAAGGAGAAGACAGCCTTGTTGACAGGATAGGAGTCAGGCTCCGCTCCCGTATCTATGAGATGTGCAAGCTGGTGACTATGGAAGGTGATGACTACCGCAAAAAAGTAAAGCAGGCCGGTTACCGTTTTTAATGTTGCACTTCGTCATGTTTTTTGCTATAAAATATGTTCTTTCACTCCTCGGTAGCTCAATAGGCAGAGCGGGTGGCTGTTAACCACTAGGTTGGGGGTTCGAGTCCCTCCCGAGGAGCCAAGCAGAACGCTTGACACAATCAAAGATAGAAGAAAAGGGGTAATTTAAAGTATATCTAAGACTTCCGTTTTCTATTTCGCAGTTCTGGAGTACAAGTTTTAAAAGTTGTCTTTTTATCATCGGTTCAGAACTCAGAAAGAGATCATATGCTTTGTTCGCAAGGCTAAGTATATAATATGCAGTAATATAGTATTCATGATCTGATTTTTTAAGGCTGTTTATTTTTCGATTAATTTCTTCTTGTTTAGTTCTGTACTCTTGATATTTTTTGTCATACATGTTTTGAGTAATTCTTCCGTCTAGATAATCTTCATACATATTTTCTATTCTTTTTTCATACTTTTTGTTTTCTTTTTGAAAGTCCGATAAGAGACTATTATGATACTCTATCTTTCCTTGGTGAGATTCTCTTAGAGTTTTCGCAATCCCTTCTGCAATTTCTTTAGGAATTTGTAAACCTTTAAAGATTTGAGCAAACTTCTTTGTTAGTTCTTCTTCTCTAATCCAAGATGTTTTATGTTTCCCAAAATATTCCGTACAGTGGTAATAAACATATTTCCCTTTTTTCTTTTCCGGTGTGAACATACAACCACAGTGAGAACACCTTATTATTCCTCTATATAGATAGGGAAGTCCGGCATATTTGAAATGCTTTTTATTATATTGCCTTTTAATTTCCTGGACTTTACTGAATAAATCTCTGGAAATAATGGGTGTATATTTATGAGGATAAATTTTCCCATTATA
>JAGGYH010000059.1 GCA_021162615.1 Candidatus Aminicenantota bacterium | reverse complement strand
CCATTCTTCGCACTGTGTTCTCGGCTGCTGCGTAACTCCCCCCGTCCGTGGGTCAAACATACTCACAGCTCGGCTTTGCCGAGTTCCCTCAAACACAGCACTCAGAAGGCTAAATCTTCAATGTCGCCACGACCACACCTGAATTTCATTAAGTTTAAGCAGCCTCGACTTGTGAATAATCCAGGTTAAAAAAAAGCTTCCTGGCTTATGATTTTCTCGACCCCCAATCCGCTAATATCCGTGTTCAATCCGCCCGGTACGATAATTACAGGATCTTTAGACATCCTGTTTTCATTATCTGCTTGAGGCCCGGCGTTGTCAACAAAACCGCCTCTCGTTTTTTCTTCCTGGACAATTGATTCCATATGGAGTAAAAAAGGTTAAAGGAGGATTGATAAATGAGTCACTTTAGAAAAAACAAGAAAAGAGCATCCTTACTAATGATTCCATTCGCTCTGTTTGTCCTTGCTGGTTTGGCGGAGGTTAAAGCCTATCAGGGAGAACAAATATCTAAACCGGGTGAATATAAAGGCTATTCAGAAGCAATATATGATGAGACAGCAAGAGTATCCTTGTATATCACGGTAAGAGACGGTACAAGACTGGCTGCTGATATCCACAGACCTGCTGTCAACGGGAAACCGGTTGAAGAGCCGCTTCCCCTTATATGGATACATACACGGTATCACAGGGCTAATTTTACGGAAGAGGGAAAAGTGGCTACTTATATGGAAAACCCGGCTCTCAGGAAGATCTTAAGCCACGGCTATATCATAGCGGTTGTGGATGTCCGGGGGAGCGGAGCTTCCTTTGGAACGAGAAAAGGCATTTTTACTCCTGAAGAGGCGCAGGATGCTTATGATATTGTGGAATGGTTTGCTGAACAGCCCTGGTGTGACGGGAATATCGGGATGTACGGAGGTTCTTATCTTGGGATCACTCAGTACATTGCAGCTGGCATGGCTCCTCCTCACCTGAAAGCTGTCATGCCTGTTTTTGCACTGTTTGATTTGTATGGCTTTGCCTATCCCGGAGGAGTCTGTCAGGATGATTTCCTTAACGGCTGGAGTGATTTAGTCAAAAGACTGGACCAGGAGATACCCACACCTCCTGTGGATTCAGATCCGGATGCGGTCCTCTTTAAAAAAGCCCTTAAAGAGCACATGGGAAGTATTTACCCTTATGACCTGGTCGGTTCAGCTCCCTATAGAGACAGTGTTTCTGAGAAAGTTTCCTCGCAGATTTATAAGGAATGGAATCCATGTGCTTACCTGGAAGGTTTGAATAAATCAAACGTGGCTGTTTACACAGTAGCAGGATGGTATGATATGTGGCCGAAAGATGCCCTTTTATGGTTTCAAAACATTAAGAGGCCGCAGAAGCTCATCATAACTCCCTGGTCTCACAGCATGGGGAGCGAGGGATGGAAAAAAGCTGTTACACCTTTGATAGGTTATGACTTTGAGTTCAGTCTGTCTTCAGAGGGCCTGCGCTGGTATGATTACTGGCTGAAAGGGATTGATAACGGCATAATGGATGAGCCTCCGATATACTATTTCACAATCGGGAAGGAAGAAAATGAAGCGTGGAGTTTTGCTCAAACTTGGCCTCTTCCTGAGACCGAAAACAAAGAGTTTTATTTTAGAGAGGGCCCCTCAGGCAGTATCGATTCATCAAATGACGGTATTCTTAATACACAAGCTCCTCTTTCTTCCGGAGAGGACTTATACACTGTGGACTATACGACCACAAGCGGTGAGAAGAACAGGTGGACCGACGGGAGAGGGGAAGGTTTCTGGTATGGCGATATGTCTTTGAATGATAAAAAAGCGTTGACATACACTACGGATCCCCTGGAACAGGATTTGGTCGTGACCGGTCATCCGGTCGCATCTCTCTGGATATCATCCACTGCAGAAGATGGGGATTTCTTTGTTTATCTCGAAGAAGTGGATTCAAAGGGATATTCCCATTACATTACAGAAGGGGTGCTGAGAGCATCCCACAGAAAGATATCAGAACCTCCTTTTGATTATATTGGGCTTCCTTATCATAGAAGCTATAAAGAGGATGTAAAGCCGCTTCCCAAAGCCAGCCCTGTCGAGCTTGTGTTTGACCTTCTTCCTCTTTCAAATGTGTTTGACGCGGGGAACAGAATCCGGGTGACCATTACAAGTGCGGACCAGCTCAATTTTAAAACACCTGAACGGGACCCGGCTCCACAAGTCACTGTTTTTCGAAGCAATGAGTTTTCATCCGGCATTTCTTTGCCCATCGTCAGTGGCATGGCTAAGGATGAGGCGCAGCAGGCCGGATTTGTGCTCATCATTTTTGTTGTTTTGGCTGTGATTTTAGCTGTGGTTCTTCTCACCTGGTTTTTGCGCTCAGTTAGAACAAGAAAATAAAAGAGTAAGCATTGATTGGTCTATAAAAGATATTATTTTGTTTTGAATTCATATTCCTGTTCGGTAAAAAGCTTAACGCAGGCATTGACTGCATAAAGATCTATTTCTCAGGTTCACACTGGATTCTCCTGAAATCTTGAATAATTTTGTATTTATGATAGAATTTCGGAATGAAAATTAGATCCTATACGGAGCCTTTCATTTGAACCATTCTCTTTCTGAAAATAAAAGGGATTTTCCTCTTTTCTCCGGATAAAGTGGTTCAAGTCGTCAGGATTTTGAAAAATCACATGGGTCCGGGTCGAAAAGGCAAAACGATACATTTTTTCCACTATGTGTTGAAGATGTCCTCCTCTTGAAAAGACATATCCCAAACCGGGCACCTGGTTCACTATCCCGGGCACCCTGGAAATGCGGGCGGCTAATGTTCCATAGATGACCGGTTTTATAGTGAAATGATGGACGATAGCTGGCTTTTCCCGGGCGTAAAATCGTGCCAAACGGAAAACAAGCCTCAGGTCAGCGATTGGATTTTGGCCTTTTCGCTTGAGTTGAGCAGGGCAGTCGCAATCATGCTCACAACATTCCAGCGCAGTTTTTTGCTCTCTTTGAACGCAAGGAAAGCTATAATTCAAAAGACAACGGCCCCGGCGGCGCTGAAAGCGGCCATGACCCAGGGAGGTTCAAGGAAAGAGGCGATACCGGGAAGGGCGGTAATGCCGTAAATGGTGTCGGAGGGAACAGAATCGAGGATAACCATTTATACAGCTCTCAGGTCTCCGCTGATAGCCCTTTTCACAGCCTCGATCTGGGATCGCCGTGATAAAACCCAAAACGACAGCTGACAAAAAAAGGAGAAGATACTTTATCGGCCGGATTCTAATGAAGAAGATCTTTGATGAGACAAAGTCCTCAGAAATGCACCGAGCAGTTCGGCTATTTTCTCTTCATTGACTTCATCGAAACAGCGGATGGTGCGGCAGGTCTTGTAGATTTTGTTCACACATGTGATGTTTCGGCAGGGATTTTGAGCCGAATACGACCAGGAAGGGGCATCTTGATTTGCGGGAAGATAGCCCGGCTGGAAGGAATCGTAGCCGGACATTCTGGCTGGTGTAGCACCGAAGATAGACAGAACTGCTGTTCGGTTGCGGAACTTGTGCCTTCCTGACCGGGAAAACTTTCGCGCCGCGGCTATATGCAGAGGACCTGTATCACCGGACACGAAAACGTCACAAATATCAATGAGGGCCGCAAAAGCCTCAAGAGGCAGGCTGGTCTGGACAATCCTCGTCTTCGAACGGAGGGAGTCCGGCAGAGAAGCGATGAGGCGTTTGCCAATGCCTCTCTCGGTGTGTCCCGCAGCAACCAGAATCGAGGTATTTAGTCTGGCGATACGAGCCAACAGTCCTGTCGATTTCTTGAGAGGCATACGAGTGAGCGGGGAAGAAGCGTCGGGATTGAACATGATGATAGGCAGGCCATCGGTCAGGTCCGCTTGCGCTGTGAATCGCTGTGCCTCTTCCACAGCTCTATCCCCGAGAGTCAGGCGCAAACCCATGAAATGTTCTGGTCGTTGCGGCTTAGCCACCAGGGAAAGCATCTTCCAGGTGAAATGGTATGTCTGAAAGGCAAAATGATTGATCTCCGAGGGCCGATTTTCGTTTCGGACGATAGTTGGCGCGTATGTCAGGAAATTGAGTATTCTTTTTCTATTGATTCCCATATCCTTTTCATTGAGGTAAGGATTGAAATTCAAAACTAGATCATACTCTCCGGTCTGAATCATGTCTCTTAAATCCAGCAGGTCTTCAGTGGAGATAAAAGAGCTGTTCGAGAATAAGGGCCGTATGTGTGTCGCTTCGGGATTGCCTTTGAGCAGAGGGTATACTGTTCGGTTAACAACATAATCCACACAAGCTTCAGGGAAAAAATCACGAATGGCCGTGAGCGCTGATTGCGACACAACCGAATCGCCGATATGGATGTCGGGAACAACGAGGAAACTGCGGAAAGATGTCAAACCCCTGATAACCATCCGATTGTGATGAGTAGAAAGCGCGGATAAAAGTGGATTGCCGGCTAGGGGCCGAACTGTCAAATCAAGGAAGCGTGAGCCGGATCGCGGGAAACGATCAGTGAGCCGGCTGGATGCATTAAACAGCGTTTTCTGTAATATATTATAAAGTCTTCGTTTTCCCGGCAAATCCTCTGGTATGAGGTGACCATGGCTATTTAGCCCGGATGGGGAATGCTTTCGGTCGTGCCAGCCTTGAGTATGGTTTTCTTCTTTGCTGTTTTTATGCATTTTTAGTTGTGCTTCGATTTTATATTGTTCACTGAATATCTCAAGGAGAAGTCAGTAAGTGTTTTTCCCCTGCATCAAGGCGATCGCCTCAGCCAGACCCTCCTGTTCGACTTTAAAATGAAAAGGATGAATATTTCCCATTAGTGAACATTATCTTATGCAAATTAGCATATGAAATTCCTGTTTCAATGTCAACTCAAAGCCCTTTAAAATGACAAATCCGCTCCTAAAGAGGCCCAGACAGTAAGCCTTAATTTGATGATACCATTCCGGTTTTCCTTAGCGACGGTTTAATCCGGGTCTCTGAGACTAACAAAAATAACTTACAACTTTTAAAACTTACATAGAAAATGGACCAAAAATGGAGGCGGGCTTTGTATTCGTTTCATGCAAAAGAGGAGTGGTGGGCGATGCAGGATTTGAACCTGCGACTTCTACCGTGTGAAGGTTGAACAGAAAAAAGAGAAAGCGCAGAAAATAAAGGATTTCCCCTGTAAAACGTAGGAAAACCAGGCTTTTCAAATTGCGATATTTTTTGATATTTTAACGGATTTTTATACTTTTCACGATATTTTTGGGCACAGTTTGGGCACATTTGTATTATAAATTGATTCTGAGACTTTTCGTTAGCGATATTAAATCCAAAACCATAAGAATTAAAGATATGCTGTACTCAAGTCCAGTTCACTTCACATTGAGTGTGGATGGGAACAGTTACCGGCTCAAAGATTTTACTGAGAAGATCCATGGTGTAAAAAAGGAGAAAATTTAATCCATGAGCTCAAATTAACAGCCTAATGAGTGCGTAAAACTATACGCCGATCCATGAGTAAGAGACCGCGCCTCTTTATTGCCATTTGCATAGCTACAATTTTGAAACCCTGAAAAATATCCCAGCTATGGTCAAATAAAAATGTACACTTTTTCCTAAATCGGACTCGTAAAGGTATACGCCGATTCACTCGTAATGTATCACGCCTTTTCACATCCCAGATTCCTTTTGTCACTACAATTTTATCTGCCCAGACTAGGACTGATGGGTATCTTAATAACCATTCGAAGTCAAAGTTACAAGCTTGACAAGCTTTGGTTTCTAATCCTAAAGCCAATCCTGTTATCATTACTTTGTTCATTGTTAATCCCCAACTATCCAAATTATTTGTAACAATCCTTTGTATTTTTTGAGCCTCACCCAATAACTCGATCAATTTTCAGGGGGCAGCTCACTATATTAAATTTTAGTAGGTGGAGGTTCATCATCATCTGTATCTCGAACTGAAATAATATCTTTGTGTATTTGTTCTGATGCTTTAATAAATTCTTCATCTTTGATTGGGAGAACTGAAGAAAACCACATATTTACATCCTTCTCAGCAGAAACAAAAATACCTTTTAATTTTAGAGTGTGAAAGTAATGTTGAAATATAACTTTTGGATTAAATGAAACTGAGCAAGTTATAGTAGCTCCATCTTGCCATGGTAATAAACAAACTTGGCCAATTAAATCTCGTGTGCTTTTTGAATATAAATTAAATCTGATCTTTGGATTCACAAATTTCCCTTTATAATGAGATTTTTCAGCGGGTACAAGTTTCTTTTCAAGATTGAATTGGTATCCTTGAATTGTCATTATTTGTTTAGGATCTGAACCTAATACAGAGGCAAAATCAACTGAAGATCGTTTTCTAAAGAAGGTGAGATGAGTCATTAGTTTCATAAAAAAATGATTTAGAGCCAAATCACCAGATTCTTGTTTTACTAGATGAATGTAATAAGGAGGAATTGGAAATTCATCGACACAAGCCCCTCCAAACCATCCGATCATATTTTCATTAAAAGGTGCCTGCATAGTATATCCAATTACACCCTTGTCTAAGATTGCCACTGAATCAATCCAATATTGGGATTCATACTTTGAATTTATTTCTTTTAAATTCTCTGATAATGTTTTAAGAGTCGTATATGAGTCGAACGCGAATACACAACCTAGTGTGTTTGTCATAATCATATCGCTGAAAGTAACTGGTTGATCAACATTAGTTATTGGAGAGGGTTTAATTTTTTTCACAGATTCAATTTTTCTTCCAGCGTCGTTCAACTCATCTTTATTTATCTTCGATTTTACTTCGATCACTGCAGCAACATTATCTTTAGGGAATATGTAAGTTTTGGGTCCTTTTCGATATATCGGGCAATTAATAGCATCGTATATTATTAGATCACATTGTTTACTCACTGAACCATCGGATCCAACAACAAAGCCAGTCTCAACATCAAATCTCCGAGGTAATCGTTCTTTTAAAAATGCCTTCAGAATAATTTCCGTCTCGGCTCCACTTTCAGCTGCATGTGGATTATTCTCTTGAATCTCCATAAAATCTTGACGTAACTGTTGACTTGCTGACAGGATTAAGTCCTTCAATAGTATTTTTTTATCTTCCATTACAACCACCCTCCTTATTTTACTAATTGTAGCTTACTATATCAATTTTATTATAGCTTCTATATTTGGTACATAAATCGCCGGCTGTTGTCAGAAAAAAGGGGCTATTTCAATTTTGAATGAGGATATTTGTTGTTAGATAAGAAGCTTAAATTATTAAAGATCAGCTCTACTATTCTGAATAGGCCAATTTACTGGGAGGTCAAATAGCTCCGCAACTTTTATTCCTGGTTTTAACTCAATCCTAGTCTTTTCTAAATTTGGAACATATTGTGGAAGTGGCCACAAATCTTGATTAATAGGGAAAGATGACCAAGGATTATGCCAGAGTTTAGGATTGGTTTTAGTGATTCTTCCCGATGATAGGTTTTCACAAATGATTACTCCGCTTACTCTAGTATTTTGGGGTCCATGAGGGCCGCGAAATATGCCATTGAAATCCCTTATTAGCTTATGATTTAATGTAAATCCCTCTTGTCCAAAAAGGACATCCATAATCATATAATCATCTTTCCCGTAATCGCTTATAACATTAATAGCAATAATATAAGGCAAATTAGGATTGCCATATTTTGTAGTTTTTTCTTTTATTGCTTTTCTAATCCATTCGTCCTCATTACATTTCCAAAAACCAGAAAAACGTAATCCTATTGGTCGAATTCCTTTTTTCCCACGAGTTTTTGACGATTTAGGTATGGCTCGGAAAGTCACATTCCATTTATCATGATTTAATGTAACACTTGGCAAATCATGTAGATCACCACCTTTTAACTTTTCGCCTATTTCATCGGGATCAAGTTTAGAAAGCCAATCCGAAAGATAAGATCTCCATTTTCTTCCAGGAGGAGGAGTATCTGGAGATCCATGAACTTCAATCCCTATAAAAAAATTTGGGGAATTCATTTTATCTAAGGTCTCATACACTGCTTTTTCTCTTTTATCAGCGGCCTTTTCTTCGATTGGTCCAGAAGCGAGCGTAGCTTCAAGAAAGAAACATGGCGTATTATTTCTTGATGCTAGAAATTCGGGGTGGGTAGTTTGCCCTGGAATTTTTGGATGAACCTCTATTTCAAATTCTAGTCTTGAAAGTAATGAATATAGATAAAGCTCAAAAAACGCACTGTGGTGGTGAATATCATCAGAAGAACGAAACCTTGATCTAAGTTCATTCTGAGCATCTGTAGGATAACTAAAAAACCAATCTTCTAGAAGATTCCGAATCTTCTCAGATGATGAGCGGGCGGAGCGGTTTAGATATTCATATTCTGGCTCTGTATAGCCACGGTAACCTTTATAATTACGTGAAATATTATCAAATAACTTCATTAGAGCAATCTTTTTATTTTATTAGCTCTTCTGGGAATCGATTTTGATAGATCTTCCATCCTTTTTTAAATAAACTTAAAAATTTTCCCTTATAGTGCTGTGATGCATCAATGACATCTTCATATCCGAGAAAATTGACAATGATTCTTGCTCCATCAAGATCTTTCATTTTTTTAAGTTCAGCTTGTTCTCCAGACCTAAGTTGAGACATAGCAATCTTATGAGCTGCCCAGAAGGCTGGCTTGGGAACGGTTGTGTTGATACCTTTATAAGCTAAAGTTATTGCATTTTCATGCAGAACGTGTTGGTATCTTAAGGGAGTTACAGTGATACCTAATCCTTTGATTCTATAGGGATTTTTGATAATACGCCCAGGCTCACATAAAAATTCAATGCTCAACTTATTTTTTTTGCTTTCAAGCGCTGGGATGTATTTCTCGGATTGTGTGAGTGGGCTTCTATGGGGAAAATACCCCATTTTAGTAAGTTGTTTGTGAATGGAAGGATTTGATTTTTTAACTGGGTCATGAGGACGGATAATTGTAAAGTCTATATCGCTTGTTGTGAATGTTAAGTGAGATATTGGATAATTCTCTAAATAGACAGGTAAAACCCAGCTACCGATCAGGATTAGATGTCTCAGTGCGCCGATTTCCTGCAGGTTCTTTAGGATGGAATGAAATTCTTTTTCAAATTCAAACATTTTTAAAAGCTTTTTCGGCTATTTGGAGCTGTTTTTTAAGGGCTTTTATGGCATTTTTGTTTCCCTGAAGCTGTTTCTTAATGATTTGTCTTTTTTTATTGGCTGCTTCAATCTTTTTTATCTCTCTGTGGTATTCATTTTCGTTTCTACAAAGGAATTTGGAAATAGATTTTCCATTTTTCCAGAATTTCTTATAGTAGTAGATATTGCCGCTAATTTTTCTTTTGTAAACTGATATGGCAGGATAGTCCTTTAGATATTTTTCCATCAACTGCAGCCGCTCTTGATGGTTCTTAATCTCTTCTTTGAGATATACGATATTGGATTCTATTGACATTTTTACACCAGGTTATATGTATTTCTATTATAAATTATGGTGTAAAAAAGTCAATTGTTTTACACCATGAATATTGAAAAAATTATAAAAAACATGGTGTAAAAGAATAAATGGCTGAAAAATAAATAGAAAAGTGGTGGGCGATGCAGGATTTGAACCTGCGACTTCTACCGTGTGAAGGTAGCACTCTTCCACTGAGTTAATCGCCCAAGCCCTCTTAATTTTAGATAAATCCGCCTGCTTGTCAATCCCTTTCATACAAACTGTTTGATAAACAGGGACAGCTCTTTTGTTTAAGAACTGTCCCTGCTTTTTTGCTTTTTATCGGTCGTAGGCGTTTATATCCAGGAATCCGTGCCCTGAAAGATTGAACAGAATGACATTCTCCTTGCCCGATTCTCTGGCTTCAACCGCTTCATCAATGGCAGCAGCTACGGCATGAGAGGATTCAGGAGCTGGAAGAATTCCTTCGGTCTTTAAAAAGACCTCAGCCGCATCAAATATTTTGGTCTGCTTGTAGGCCCTGGGCTCGATGATCCCTTTTTTCGTGAGATGGCTTACCAGAGGAGCCATACCGTGGTACCTCAGGCCTCCGGCATGAATGGGAGGCGGGACAAAATCCATTCCCAGAGTGTACATATAGAGAAGGGGAGTAAGGCCTACGCTGTCTCCATGGTCGTATTTAAGATTTCCTTCAGTGAGAGTCGGGCATACACTGGGCTCTACGGCAATAAACCTGATATCCTGATTATCAACAAGTCGTTTCCTCACAAAGGGAAACGCAAGACCTGAGAAATTCGAGCCTCCTCCTACGCATCCAATAACTGTATCGGGCTGAGCTCCCAATTCCTGCATCTGTCTGTCAGCTTCCTGCCCTATCACGCTCTGGTGCATGAGCACACTGTCCAGAACAGAGCCCAGAGAGTATTTGGCCGAATCGTTTTTAATCGCTGTTTCCACAGCTTCGGAAATAGCGATTCCCAAACTGCCCGGGTGGTCCTTATCCTGTTTGTAGAATCTTCTTCCGGCTTCTGTCTCGCTGCCCGGGCTTTCCTGCACATTCCCACCGAACATCTCCATCATGATCCGCCGGCCCGGTTTTTGCCTGTAGCTTATCCGGACCATAAACACCTTGACTTCAAGGCCGAACAGAGTGCCGGCATGAGAAAGTGCCGAGCCCCACTGACCGGCTCCTGTCTCTGTGGTGAGTGTCTCTACACCCTCTTGAGCTGCCAGATAAGCCTGGACAATGGCGGTATTGCTTTTGTGGCTTCCTGTGGGACCTGCGCCTTCATACTTGTAAAAAATTTGAGCCGGGGTATCGAGATATTTTTTAAGTTTAGATGCACAGATAAGAGGCGTAGGCCTGTAAACCGAATAAGCCTCCAGGACTTTTTCCGGGATGGGGATGTATCGTTCCATGGATCCTTCATGGCGGATGAACCCCATTGGGAAAATTGGAGCCAGGTCTTCGGGCTTGAGCGGCTCTTTTGTCTGGGGATTCAAAGGCGGTTTTGGCAGATCAGTGAGATCAGCCTTTATATTGTAAAACTTTTTGGGAAGAAAACCTTCTTTTCTGGATGCAAATCTTTTCATAATAAATCTCCTTTAAGTGGTTTTGAATCAAGGGATTCAATAGAATTACATTAAATTGGAAAAACAGGGTGGTTTTGTAGTGTTGTTTCTAGGCGGAAGGGCCCGCCCACCAGAAAAGAACAGAGAAACTGCGTGATTTTTTAAGTTTTTCAGTTTCTCTTTTAATCATAGAAAAAGATTATAGAGAGCAAAGGGAGCCGTGTCAACAGGAAAAAAGGCATTCCCCGTTGACGGGATGCGTGTTTACCCTTCCCGGGATTTTCTTGGCTCCTGTTGTGGGAGCCCTGGCTGACCTGTTTGGAAGAAAAAGAATACTCGTTCCTTCCATGATGCTTTTTGGTGTGCCCGGGGGAGCGTCTGCTGTCAATATTCTGTGGCTGCTGGGTAAAGAATTTTCCAGGTGGGTGATTGTCGCAAATGTCATCGCATGGCCCATCGCTTATTTTGTGATGAAGAAATGGCTGCAGAACTTTGCTTATCAAACCAATATTGGTTTGTGGTCATTTGTTTTATCAGCGCTTTTAGCTTTGATCATTGCTTTGTTTACAGTGAGTTATCAGTCTGTCAAGGCCGCTTTAACCGATCCGGTCGATTGTCTCAGGTATGAATGATGCGGATCTACCTTTAGTTATTGGCCGACCAGCGTTCGTGTGCTCGGTTTTTGAAAGGTTTTGTTTGAGACGATTACTTTTGGCCGTGCTTTCAGTTTCCCCGGATTGGGGATAGAGAAAAACCGTTGAAATGAGACAGAAAATAAAAATCCGGATTGAGTGTTTTTTTAACAATGTATCCTCCAAAAAAGAGAATTTTCTCCAGTTAATTGATCTATGCGATTTAATTTCATTACCGGATGGTTTATAATAATATAAATTTTATTAAAAATCATATATCGAGGAGCGGAAATAACCAATTACAATGGATTCATTCATTAGCACAGAGCTGTTCAAATGGGTTGTGCTTCCTGTTCTGATATTTTCATCACGGATATTTGATGTCACTCTCGGCACTATCCGTATTGTTTTTGTGTCCAGAAGGCTCAAGTATCTTGCCCCTATTATTGGTTTTTTTGAAGTCATCGTATGGCTTTTAGCCATAAACGCCATCATTGCCAATTTAAATAATGTTGTGGGATATTTAGCCTATGGATTGGGATTTGCATCCGGGACCTATATTGGGATCTGCATCGAGGAGAAACTGGCAGTTGGCAACGCTGTTCTGCGGATCATCACGCACATGGATGCAACTGAATTGATAGAGGACTTGAGGGCTAGAGGTTATCCTGTGACAAAAGTTCTGGCACAGGGAAAACAGGGAGATGTCAGCATTATTTTCATGGTCATCCGAAGGTGTGATTATAGTGAAGTCATAAGTGTTTTGAGGGAGTTTAATCCTCAGGCGTTTTATACTCTCGAAGATGTCCGGTTGGTGAGTAAGGCAGGATTCCCGTTTGGAAGAGTCCAGAGGTCCTATAAGTTCAAAGGGCCTTTTAAATTTTTCAGGAAAGGAAAATAAGAGGACTGTCAATTTGATACTTTGATTGACAAGTAAATATTTTCGAATTATAAATAAGGAGGAAAATGGCTATCAGAAGGTGTCCTTACTGCAAAGCAATAGTGGAAGAAGACGGTGAGTACTGTTCCAACTGCGGAACAAGGCTTCTCTTTCCTGAAGATGAAGAAATAGAAGAGGAAATTCCCGGCGAAAAAATAATTGAAGATGAGGAGGAAAAACAAAGAGACATCGATGAAGAAGAAGAAGGTATAGAAGAAGAGGAAGAAGAGATAGACATTGAAAAAGAAGAGGACGAGGATAGAGATGGTGAGGAAGACATAGAGGATTTGAATGAGGAAGAGAAACTTGAAGGAGAAAAAGGCGAGGAGGAGAACTCCATAAAAGAAACAAAAGGTCTTCCTGAAGAAGAATTGACCGAAGAAAAAGAAAGCGAAGAGCCTGTTTTAAAGACAGAAGACCTGCAAAAAGCAATGGATTCTTCGGAGAAGGAAAAAGAAGAAATAGAGACATTTCTTGATTCCTTAAAAAAAGAAAGGCAGCAGATCAAAGACAAAATAGAGGAAGTAGAGGGGGAGATCCCGCCCTGGGCAGAGACCATAAAGGATGAAGATGCAAAGGAGAAAACCGGGGAAGAGGAACAAGAGTTCGTGCAGGATTCTTTCGAGGGATTAGAGGCAGAGGAGGAGGAAGAAGACGAGGAGATTATGGAAGAGGAAGTGACCGCATCCGAGGAACCTGAAGAGGAACAGGAACCTGTTGATACGGATGAACAGGAAGATCTTCCTTTTTATGAGGGAGAGGCACTCCGGGACAAAAAAGAGCCTTTAAAATTATTTAAAAAGCCCTCCATAAAGATTTCAGCCTGGATTAAGTCCCGAATGTTTGATGTGCTTTTTATTGCTGGTTTGTGGTTTGTCACTCTGTGGATCGCTTCATATCTCACTTCTGTAACTGTTTTTCAGTTGATATCCAATTCCACATTGGCCGTCATTGTCTTTTTTATCATACTGCTTTCTGTTTATTTGTTTTGTTTTTTGTTTTTTCTTGGGGAGACCATAGGGGATTATGTTTTTCCGAAGAATGATTCGTGAATGGTCTGGGGCAGTAATCCGATTATAATTTGAAACTCTCGCCGAGAAACTTTTGTTTAGCTTTTTTATCCGAAGCGATCATTTCAGGAGTCCCTTTGACGAGGATTTTTCCTTTGTCAATCACATAGGCATAGTCAGTGATTTTCAGAGTATCCCTGACATTATGGTCGGATAAAAGGATGCCGATTCCTTTGTTTTTCAATTTTTTTAATATTTTTTGAAGTTCGATGATGGTCAACGGGTCTATTCCTGTAAATGGTTCATCCAAAAGCAGGAATTTAGGCTTGAGCACCAGAGCGCGGCAGATTTCTAGCCTCCTTCTCTCCCCTCCGGAAAGGCTGTGTGCCGGCTGCTTTCTGAGGGACGATAGACCTAACTCTGATAGAAGATCTGCTGCGGTTTCCTCCTGCTCGTTTTTATTGTATCCTTTGAGTTCAAGAATCATTTTGAGATTGTTTTCAACATTGGTTTTCATGAACACGGAATTTTCTTGAGGGAGATACACGATCCCCTTTTTTGACCTTTGGGTTGTGGAAAGATAGGATATATCCTGCTCGTCTAGAAAGATAGAACCCTTATCCGGCGGGGTTAAGCCCGTGACCATGCGGAAAGTGGTTGTTTTTCCGGCTCCGTTCCTTCCCAGCATCCCTGTGATGATGCCGGATTTGACTTTTATACAGACATCTTCCACAACAGCACGCCGGTTAAAGCTTTTTCTGAGATTCTCAGCTCTTAATGTCGACATTTTCTAACCTGACCTATTCATAAAAAAATGGCGATGAACATTGCTAAATATTAACCTGACCTATTCATAAAAAAATGGCGATGAGCATTTTTTTATTTTGATATCAAGGATATGCATACTTTTTAAAAAAATGACAACTGAAATATTTTTATTTGTTTTTACTTTCATTTTAATCGCCATTTTTTTACCTTTCAGGCAAGCCGATCTCACTGCATCTGCTTTGTTACAGGGTACTCGCGGTGAAGGACCACAGCTTTGCACCCTGTGCCTCGCATCTG
>JAGGYH010000126.1 GCA_021162615.1 Candidatus Aminicenantota bacterium | reverse complement strand
CTGTTTTGGTTTCTGACTTTGACAAACACCTTATCCTATTGGATCTTGAAGTTTTATAACCAAGGAAAAAGCAAACGGAAGGCTATGGAGTGTCTTCTTATTCGTATCTTAAGCTCTCTGCCGGATTGGCCGTAGCGACTTTGACAGCCTGCCAGCTCACGGTCAGCAGCGCGATAACCAGCGAAACCACTCCGGCCAGAAGAAAGGGCCAGATGGTTATATCGATCCGGTAGGCAAAATTCTGCAGCCACCTGTACATAGCATAATAGGCAATAGGCCAGGCAATGAGATTGGCAAGCAGTATCCATCTGGAAAAATCTTTTGAAAAAAGAATGATTATGCCTGTTATATGGGCTCCGAGCACCTTCCTGATACCTATTTCTTTGATGCGGGAGCGCATCATCAAAGTTGCCATGCCGAACAATCCCATACAGGCAATAAGAACAGCCAGCCCGGTAAAGTATCCCAATAAGCGGAACGTATTTCTGTCCGACCGGTAAAGGGAATCCAGTTTCTCGTCCAGAAAATGAAACTCAAAGATCTGGTCCTCATATAAGCGGCTGCAGACGCCGTAAAGTCTGTCCATGGTGTGATGGACATTTGACGGATAAAGATTCACCAGGAGCTTCCGGCACCATCTGAAATCAGGGACAAATACGGTTGGCTTCATGGTTTCATACAGCGATTCAAAGTGGAAATCATCAATGACGCCAATGACTTTCCTGTTTGAGGAAGGCCAGGTGATTTCTACTGTTTGTCCTATCGGATCATCCTGGATTCCCAGTGCTTTTACCGCCGAGGTGTTCAAAATGACAGCGTCCTGAAGATCTGTCTCAATGTATTTTGAAAAGAGTCTTCCTTGAGAAGCGGTTATACCCAGTGTTTCAAAATAGTCATGATGAACGTGAACAAAAGGCAGGGTGATCTTTTTTGTCTGGCCTTCGGCCACTATCCCTCCCCAGTTATTGAGGGGATCGGAGGGGACCCTTGAGGCCGCAGTCACACTCTTCACAACACTCTCTTTAAGCATCTCTTGTTTCAGGGTGCTGTATTTCTCTTCGGACTCAAAACTGTTTACTTCTGATACGAGAGTATAATTCTTATCGAATCCCATCTCTTTGCGTTGAAGAAAATGGATCTGCCGGAACATAAGAAACCCGCAGCAAAAAAGAATGATCACAATGGTGAATTGGATTCCGACGCATATCTTTCTCGCATTGAATCCGGAGTTCCTGATATGCACGGATGCTTTCATGGCTTTTCTTGGCTGGATTCCGGAAAGAATAAATGCGGGATAGGACCCTGATAGAATGCCTGTGATGATCATGATTCCCAGTATGGGGAAAAGAGTGCTCATGCGAAGGAGTGCTGATAATTCCAGGGTCTTGTTTGAGAGAGAATTGAATATGGGCAGCATAACCTTGACAAGGACAAGTGAGATGACAAGCGCGGCAGATAGTATCACATAGGATTCTCCAATAAATTGAAAAACAAGATTACTGCGTTCAGCGCCGACTACTTTTCTGATTCCTATCTCCTTTGCCCTTGATGCCGCGCTGGCGGTTAGAAGGTTCACATAATTGAAACAGGCAATGAGCAGTATGAGCAGTCCGATAGCGGAGAAAATCAGCACATAGGTCATGCTGCTTTGCGGCTGTATGTCATTTTCAAAGTGGGAAGAGAAAAGGTGAATATCTTTCAAATTCTGCAGTGAATAATCAGGAGGGGGATCGCCCGCATCTGAAGGTCGATGTTCTAAAATGAGCCGATTGCATTTCTCCGCAACCTCTGCGGGCAAAAAATTTTCCTGCATTTCAAGATAGATAAGAAAATTCTCCCATCCCCAGTTGTTCATCCAGTCTTTCCCGAATACCTCGTCCGCATTGGAAAGAGTGGCAATGGCATCGAAACGGAAATGGGAATTTTGCGGCATGTCTTCCATCACACCCTTGACCGTATAGTGTCCGGAGTTATTTATGGTCAACTGCTTTCCTAAGGGATTTTCGTTGCCGAAATATTTATGTGCGATTTTATCAGAGATAACGAGGCTGAAGGGTTCTTTAAGGGCTGATTCCGGGTTCCCCAGTTTGAATTTAAAAGAAAATATTTTAAAAAGAGCTGCGTCAGCGTGGGCGATGTTTTTTTCTATGAACTTTTTTTCCTTATATTCAACGATACACTCAGAACCCGGTCTTATTCTGGCGAAATCTTTTATTTCAGGAATATTTTCTTCTAATATGCTGGCTGTCTGGGGTGCATGATAGGGATGTTTGGGATTACATAATCTGTAGATATTATCTGAATGGGCATGAAAACGGTCATAGCTCCACTCATGCTGAACCCAGAGAAGGATCATGATCACACAGGCAAGCCCGATAGCAAATCCGGAAATGTTAATAAATGAAAAACCCGGTTGTCTTTTGATGTTTCTGAGAGCTGTTCTTAGATAATTTTTAAACATGACGAATCTCCATATAATAGACTTTAAAGTAAATGTCGCCAGAATAACGAGGAGTGACGAAAGCCAGGATAATCCGGCACGAAAAGGACCTTTGTTCTCCCTATCCCAGGCATAACGCTCCTCCATATCTTCCAGGATGGTCTCACGCATGTGCTCATCGGTTAAAAGGCACAGGCAGAGGTGAGTGAATCTGGATAATACGGATGGCTGCCTATCCATTTTCAGCTGCTTTTTTTAAGTCCGGGACTCCTTCCCAGAGCGACTGGTTGACTTTTTGAAGAGAGGCTAATTTACCAAGACCGGATGGAGAGAGCTGATAATAAATCCTGGGGCGCCCTCCTTTTTCTGTGGATCTTTGAGCTTTTATGGATGTTACATAGCCTTTATCCTTAAGACGGCTCAAGGGAGCGTAAATGGCCTCGGACAACCAGGATATTCCAGTATCTTTTTCCACCTGACGGCGGATGGCAATTCCATAGGCGTTTTCTTTTAGCTTCCAGATGGCCAGAAGTAATATTTCCTCGATCCTAGATAGATATGTCATTTCTCTCCTCATGTGATAATTTAATCAGAATGGTTTTAATCAAACTATTCATATTATTATATACGCTGAAAAAATGAAAAAGGTTGCCAAGTGATTTGATTTGACTGAGTGATGTTGAGATTTTATTGTCTGGATATTTAAGAAAGCCTGTACCTTAAAGAATGAAATTTGCTAGAATCAAGAGAGATGCTCCTTATACAAACTATACAGGAGGAGAAAGGTTATGAAGAGTTTAAAAGGGAACAAAGAATATTGCCTTTTCCGTTTTTCCTGATACAATAACCATAACCTCAGTACAAGATTTTGTTATGAATAGGTCAGGTTAATTAACCTGACCTATTCATAACAAAATGGCGATGATCATTTTTTTGTTTTGCTTTCAAGGATATACATGCTTTTCATAAAAATGACAATTGAAATGTTTTTGTTTGTTTTTACTTTCATTTTAATCGCCATTTTTTTACCATATAGGCAAGCCGATCTTACTGCATCTGCTTTGTTACAGGGTACTCGCGGTGAAGGACCACAGCTTCGCACCCTGTGCCTCGCATCTG
>JAGGYH010000074.1 GCA_021162615.1 Candidatus Aminicenantota bacterium | reverse complement strand
CAGATGCGAGGCACAGGGTGCGAAGCTGTGGTCCTTCACCGCGAGTACCCTGTAACAAAGCAGATGCAGTAAGATCGGCTTGCCTATATGGTAAAAAAATGGCGATTAAAATGAAAGTAAAAACAAATAAAAATATTTCAGTTGTCATTTTTTTAAAAAGTATGCGTATCCTTGATATCAAAACAAAAAATTGCTCATCGCCATTTTTTTATGAATAGTTCAGGTTAATTATATATTGAGAAACCTGGACAAAGAAGAGTAGCTTCCCGAGAAACCAATCAGACTTCCTCCGATTATAACAGCAAGACACTGGCTCAGGCTCAGATAGCGAAAGCTTATGAGCTCCGTTAAAGTCCCTAGAGAGGCTCCCAAATACAGAGGGAATAGTTTTATTATAATGGCAAGCAGAAGTAAAGAGCACACGCTTCCCAAAAAGCCCAAAATGATTCCTTCTATGAGAAAAGGAGTCCGGATGAAAAAATTTGTAGCTCCGGTAAGCCTTAGAATTTCTATTTCGGATTTGCGTGCCAGAACATTGAGTTTGATTATGTTTGAAATGATAAAGAAAGATGCAAGCACGAGAATCCCTCCCAGGAAAAATCCCACTGCCTTTGACAATCGGCTGAAAGCCTGGATTTTCTCCAGCCAGTCTTTATTGAACTGGACATCATCAACACCGGGCATATTTTTTATATCATTGACAAAGTCGATTGTTTCCTTATAGGAAAGGGCATTTTTTTTGGCAATGGCTTCAAAGGAAGGGGGGAAGGGATTTATCTCCAGGTTGTTAACGATACTGTTCAGTTCGGGAAATTTTTTATTGAATTTTTCCTTTGCTTGCTGAGAGGTAATGTAGCGGACCCCTTCAATATAAGGGCTGTTTTCTAACCTGATTCTGATGGAATTGAGATTTTCTTCAGATATGTCCTCTTCAAGAAAGGCGACAATGGCGAGGTTTTTCTGGATTTGCTTGGCAATGTGTTGAAAGTTGTTCGATAGCGACAGGAATATTCCTATGATAAGAAAGGAAAGACATATTATAAAGAGCGAGAACAGGTTGCGGCCCTTAAACTGCCAGAGGTTTTGGAGGGTCTCTTTTATTGAAAAAATGAGTTTCTGGTGTATCAAAGATATTCCTTCCTTAAGATTTTTCCTCTGTACAGGAAAAAAATTTTTTCACCATAATGCCTTATCAGCTCTCTGTCGTGGGTGCAGATGAGAACGGTTGTTCCTTTTTTATTTATTCTCTTGAAGAGATTCATTATTTCAAAGGCAAGCTCTGTATCCAGATTTCCGGTCGGCTCATCTGCAAGAATGATTTTCGGGTTATTCACCACAGCCCTTGCGATAGCGACTCTTTGCTGTTCTCCGTATGAGAGGTGTTTCGGATATTCCCACATTTTGTTATGCAGGTTTACCATGCGCAAGGAATAAAAAACCCTTCTTCTGATTTCTTTCTTAGGCACGCCCAGAATTCTGAGTACAATGGCTATGTTATCAAAAACTTTCTTATGAAAGAGGAGACGGAAATCTTGAAATACAATACCCATCATGCGTCTGAGAATGTATATCTTGTGGTCAGGTATTCTGAGTATGTTTCTCTGGTCAATCAGTATTTGTCCCTGTGTAGGAAGGATTTCTCTATAAAATATTTTCAGAAGGGTTGTCTTTCCAGATCCGCTGGGGCCTGTTATGAAACAAAAATCCCCTTTTTCGATTTTCATGGAGATACCGGAAAGAGCCCAATTGGGCCTTTGGTACTGTTTCCATAAATTATAAACTTCAATCATTGCGGTTTTGCGCAGCAGTAAAATAAGTTTTTCTGATGGTTCTATTATATAGGTCTTGGATTTTGAATAAAAGTCTAAAAGAACAGATACATGAACCACCCGAACAGAAGAGCTCCCGCAGTCATGATCAAAAATAGAGATAAGAAGTATTTAATTTGGTCTTTTTTGCTGTCTCTTCTTATTAAGGCAAGTACTGTGCTGACAAGAGCTGCATAGATAATCATCGAGATGAGGTGGCTTTTAAATATCATTTCTTTTTTCCAGACAAGATGTCAAAGGCATCTAAGGAAACCAGGTAATTGAGCAAACCGGCGCCGGCGATATAAGTTGTCCCAAACTCAAAGGTGACATTTTTTAATACACCTGTACCAAAGGAGAATATTCTGGAAGAGAAATAAAGGGCTCCGTAACCCAGATCAGAGAAAAAGGCGAGTATGGTTAAAGGATTCTCAGCTTGCAAGGGATAAATCTTTCCTCCCATGTACAGCCCGAGCGCTGCCATCAGTGAGATGCACAAGAAAAAGGTCACTGCCTTCCAGTATCTTTTTGCCAGCAAATGCCCGAGTCCCGGAATGAACCAGCTTAGTATTAATCCTAGAGTTGCTTTCATTTTCAATTCTAACCTGACCTATTCATAAAAAAATGGCGATGAGCAATTTTTTGTTTTGATATCAAGGATGTGCATGCTTTTTAAAAAAATGACAACTGAAATATTTCTATTTGTTTTTACTTTCATTCTAATCGCCATTTTTTTACCTTACAGGCAAGCCGATTTCACTGCATCTGCTTCGTTACAGGGTACTTGCGGTGAAGGACCACAGCTTCGCACCCTGTGCCTCGCATCTGCAGCAACCTCGACTTGTGAATAATCCAGGTTAATTTAACGAAGAATAATAAAATAAAAAGAAAACTAAAGCAAGGAAAAACATGTCTTGATCTGACTTTATTTTCGATGAGAACTACAATTTGGCTCTCACTCAGCAGAAGAAGAATAAAGATATACCTGAAGGTGGGTCCAAGGGAACCATTTTGCTTAGATGGGAGTATAATGAGAAGGCTGAGACAGCTTTTAAAAAGTATATCAATGGACTTCTGGACCTTTTGGTCGAAGATAAAAACATAAAGGATTTTTATGGGAAAGAAGTCATTATATAGAACAAATATTGAGGATCATAGAAGAGAACGCATCCCTAGAGTTTGACCTTATTGAAAAAGAGCATAAGAAAAACAATATGACAAGGCCTGTATTAACAGAAATGATAAGTGATAAAATCAATAAGGTGACAGATGCTGTTTATTCGTCCGAACTGTATAAGAATGAAGAATTATTTAAAGAGGTGATAAAGGGATGCTGCCCCGACGTTTTAATAAAACAGGTCGGCTTTGACGCTGTCATGGAAAGAGACAGTATTTGAGGGCCATTTTTTTATGAATAAGTCAGGTTAATTATGCGAATCAAAACAAGTAAATTTATTTCATCGGTTCATATCATTTGACTCACTCAAAAAGGTGTGTAAGATAGACATTGGAAAGAAATGAAAAAAAGAAAACACAGTCTCTCTTTTTTTGTAGTTTTTATCTTGGTTTTTTTCTGTATGGTTTATTCTGTTGCGGCAAAAAGTAAGGGAAAAGGATGGAATGTTCTTCTCATCACCATTGACACACTCAGGACCGATAGATTGAGCTGCTACAGCAGGGAACATCTCGAAACTCCACATATTGACTCTCTGGCTCATAGAGGAGTTTTGTTTGATTATGCCTTTGCTCATACATCAACGACCCTTCCTTCTCACACAAATATTCTTTTGGGCAGGACACCTTTGTATCACGGTGTCCATGAGAATTCCAATTTTATCGTGCAGGAAGACCATTTGACTTTGGCTGAATTTTTAGAAAGCATAGGATACTCCACAGGTGCTTTTGTGGGAGCCTATCCTCTGGATTCAAGGTTTGGGCTGGACCAGGGATTCAGCACTTACGATGATGAGTATGGAAGCCAAAGTGCCCGGGGAAATAAATATTATGTGGAAAGAAAAGCTGAAGAAGTGGTTGACAGAGCGCTTGTGTGGGTCAAGAGACAATCCTCTCCCTGGTTTATGTGGGTGCATGTGTATGACCCTCATGTGCCTTATGAGCCTCCGCAGCCTTTTAAAGATCGATTCAAGGAAGATCTGTACAATGGAGAAGTAGCTTATGTGGATTCTGAGCTGGGAAAGATCTTTGATTATCTGGAATCGGAGAAAATGTATAAGAACACTTTGATTGTTTTGACCGGAGATCATGGAGAAGGGCTGGGGCAGCATGGAGAGCCAACCCATGGTTTTTTTGCTTACAATACAACCATAAGGATCCCTCTTATTTTCTATTTTCCTGGAATAGAGCCCGGAAATGTCCCGGATTATGTGGGGCATATAGATATCTTTCCGAGCATATGTGAGGTATTGGATCTCAAAAAGCCTGATTTACTTACCGGGGTTTCGCTTCTTCCTGCCATAAAAGGGAAGAAGCTCAAACACGGCCCTATCTATTTTGAATCACTGTATCCGTTTTACAGCAGGGGATGGGCGCCGCTTCGGGGATACATTGATAATGAGGAAAAGTATATAGAGTCTCCCATTCCAGAGGTTTATAATTTGAAAGAGGACTTTGACGAGCAGAACAATTTGGCCCAGGAGAAAGAACTGAACAGGTATAGAAAGGAACTGGATGAAATAATGGCGAAATATTCTGGTGCGAAAGAAAAAGAAGCCCTGAGGACTCCTGGCAGCGAAACTCTTCGCAAGTTGAGAAGTCTTGGTTATGTGTCAGGAGTATCACATGAAGAAAAACAAGAATATGGGCCTGAAGATGATATTAAAACACTTCTCCCTCTTTACAATAAGTCTATCATTGCCAAACAGATCTATGTGCAGGGGAAAGACCAGCAGGCCATTAGAATGCTTCAGGAAGTGATTACAGAAAGAAAGGACATTGATGTGGCGTACTCAAATTTGGCAACTCTGTATAAAGAGAAAGGGAATTTACGCGGAGCTCTTTTGGTTCTTGAAGAAGGAATGAAAAATTTGCCTGAGAGCCATGAGATTTTTTCAGCTTATGTCAATTTTTTAACTGAGGCCGGCCAAAGTGACAGAGTCATTTCTCTTTTTAATGAGGTTGGACTCCGCGAAATGGATTATGACCCTGAATTATGGAATTTCCTTGGTATCGCTTATACTAGAAAAGGAGAATATATGAAAGCTTTGGAAGCTTTAGATAAAGCTGTTTCAATAGATAGTGATTTTGCTTCTACTTACAACAACATGGGAAATGCTTATCTCTCAATTTATCTTAATACAAAAAATGAACAGGAATTACAAAAGGCCATAGAGAATTACCAAAAAGCAGTTGAGTTCAATCCCGAAGATGCGGCGGCATATAACGGGCTTGGCGCTGTATACAAACAGTTAGGTGACCTGGATAAAGCTGTTAAGGCATGGGAACAATCTCTATCCATTGATCCTGAATACGGGCTTCCCCTTTACAATCTTGGTTATATCCATATGGAAAGAGGAAATAATAAGGAAGCCTTAAGGCATTTTGTGAGATACTTGGACCTTTATCAAAACAATATTCCTGCAGAGAAAAGAAGACAGATAGAGCAGTGGATCAAACAAATGGAAGAGAAAAAGCATTAACCTGGATTAAATGATAAACAAATGAAAATGAATTTTTTAAGAAATAAAAATATCGTATCCTTAGTAAGACGAATGGGAATAATTTTCCTCTTCCTCTTTCTTCTGACCTTGAACCAATGGGCTCAAGTTCAATCAAACGGCTATTTTGCCTATGATTATGTCAACAATCAGGTGGATGAAGGGATCTTAAAGGGGGCCTTTACAAATCCGCTTCTTGGGTTCAAGCTTTCGGGAGCGCTCACTCCAAATTCCAATTTCGTATGTGAAGCTCTGTTCAGGGAGGGGAGAAAAATCGAACTGAAACAGGCCTGGGTAACTTTAGGATCATCTGATGCTTTTATATCCAAGTTCGGTCTCTATATGGTGCCTTTTGGAAAATACAATGAATCAAACAGGCCTCATCAAACGGAATTCATCAATCATCCCCTGACAGCTGAGTATTTATATCCAAGGGACTGGAGGGATATGGGTGTTCTCATAGAGGGCCGGGTAAAAATTTTTAATTATTCGTTTTATGCCGGGAACGGACTTAAAGAGTCTGATACTTTAAGTGCCGGAGAGCAGTTTGATGACAACAATAGGAACAAGTCTTTAGGAGGAAGGCTTGGCTTTTTCATTGACCAGGGATTTGAGATTTCTTACTCCCATTACCGAGGGCGGTTTGATAAGGAAGATAAGAGAAATCTGATTTATCATGGGGGAAATATAGACTGGCAGAACAAGAGCATTCATATCCTGGCGGAATACATGAGAGCAGCCATTGAAAATCCTTCTGATTTTGAGAAAGGTGAAGCTGAGGGATATTTCGTCCAGATGTCCGTAAATTTTGGAAACATCAGTCCGGCTGGAAGTTACCAGAAAATTAAATATAGTGATCCCTTCCATGGCAATGGATTTTTATCTTTTTCTGAACCGGGGAGTGGTTTGGATCTGGAGAAAACCAGATGGAGCCTGGGATTGGTCTACAGGGCTTTTGAGAATGTGATGCTTAAAGTGGAATATGACTTTAACAAGGATGTAAAGGATGGCGCAAGAGACCATGCTCTACTCTGTCAAATGGCATTGAGTTTTTGAACTTGTTTACAGAAGCGAGTTCTGATAAAATTTCGCAGTTACTTCAGTAAAGAAGCAGATGCAGTGAGATCAGCTTGCCTATATGGTAAAAAAATGGCGATTAAAATGAAAGTGAAAACAGACAAAGATATTTCAGTTGTCATTTTTTTAAAAAGTATGTATATCCTTGATATCAAAACAAAAAAAGGAACATCGCCATTTTTTTATGAATAGTTCAGGTTAAAAAGAATCTAAGTTTATAAGAGAGTTTCATATGTCGAATATTGCAGTAGTCGGGATGCAGTGGGGAGATGAAGGAAAGGGTAAAGTCACTGACTTATTGACGCCCGCATTTGATATTGTAGCGAGATATCAGGGCGGAAATAATGCAGGTCATACCGTCTTCGTCAAAGGGAAGAAAATCGTCCTTCATCTTATTCCGTCAGGAATCCTTCATGAGAACAAACTGTGTATCATAGGAAACGGTGTTGTCGTAAATCCCAGGGCTTTTTTAGAAGAGGTGGAGCAGTTGGAAAGATTAGGGATCAAGGTTGACAACAATATAGTCATAAGTAAAAACGCCCAGCTTATCCTTCCCTATCATTCCTCCATAGAGGAGATTACAGAAAAAATAAGAGGTGACAAAAAAATTGGGACAACCTGCAAAGGAATAGGCCCTTCCTATGTTGATAAGACGGCGCGGCAGGGGATAAAGACCGGTGACCTTTTGAATGAGGATGTGTTGAGAAGTAAGGTGGAGCAGAACGTCAAGCTCAAGAACATTATTCTCGCTCATTTCCAGAGCCCGCTCTTTGAAGCAGAAGAAATCATTAAAGAATGTCTGTATTACAGGGATAGGATTGGAAAGTACCTTCAGGATGTATCGTGTCTTCTTGAGAAAAAGATAGGGGAGGGAAAATCCATATTATTTGAGGGGGCTCAGGGAACCCTTCTTGATATTGACCACGGTACATATCCCTATGTGACCTCGTCTAATTCCACGTCCGGAGGAGTGTGCACAGGACTGGGAGTAAGCCCGGATAAAATAGACCATGTTATAGGCATAGCTAAGGCATATACAACACGGGTAGGCAGCGGCCCTTTCCCTACAGAGATTTCTGGAAGTGCAGGAAAACATCTTCAGAAAAAAGGGGATGAGTTTGGAGCGACTACGGGCCGTCCGCGCAGATGCGGATGGATTGATACTTTTGCATTAAAATATGCTGCAAGGATAAACGGGATAAAAAAAGTCGTTTTAACCAAACCAGATGTGCTTGACGAGTTGGAAGAGATCAAAATAGGCATAGGCTATTCTTACAAGGATTCTTCCTTGGATTGTTTTCCTACTGAGAGCTGGGTTCTTGAGGATGTCAAGCCTGAATACAAGACCATAAAGGGCTGGAAGAAGAGTATTCACAGAATAAAAGATGGTCGTTCACTCCCGGAATCTTTTCTTGATTATGTGAAGATTATAGAGGACCTTATCCAGGCAGAAGTCGTTATGATATCAACAGGAGCTGAAAGGGAAGACACTGTGTTTTTCAAAGACAAAATGAATGAATTTATTGATTTGAACAAGATCACAGATCGGCCGGATATACCGGGTATAAATAATGCATCGTAAACATGTACAGTGGATTGAGCTGAGTGCTGAAGCTCTGAAGCACAACATCAGCCAATTCCGAAGTCTTTTAGGAAAAGAGCGAAGGCTCCTGGCCATGGTCAAAGCCAATGCCTATGGACACGGTATGATTCCTATTGCCAATGCCGCAGTCAATTCAGGTTCTGACTGGCTGGGGATTCATTCTGTTGATGAAGGTATAACGCTGAGGGAAAATGGGTTCAAATGCCCTCTTTTGTCAGTCGGATATATCCCTTTGCATAGGCTGCAGCAGGCAGTTGAGAATGATATAAGAATAACGGTTTACAATAATGAGACCATAGAAAAGCTAGGGGATATCTGCCGGTCTCTTCATAAAAAAGCTTATCTCCATATCAAAGCAGAAACAGGAACATACAGACAGGGTCTTAATGAAAGTGAAATAATCCCTTTTATTGAAAATATTGAGAGACATGAAGGATTGGTCATAGAAGGGATTTCATCGCATTTTTCCAATATAGAAGACACCACAGACCATAGTTATGCACAGTATCAGCTCAAGAGATTCAAGAAGATTGTAGACAGGATCGAAAATCATGGAATAAGCATACCATTTAAGCACATGGCCTGTTCCGCAGCTGTCATACTATTCCCGGAAACATACTTTAATATGGCTAGAGTAGGTATAGGCCTCTATGGATTATGGCCGTCAAATGAGGTGTATGTATCCAGTTTGCTGAGAAACAGGCATGAGTTTAGTTTAAAGCCCGTGCTTTCCTGGAAGGCTAGAATTGCACAGGTTAAGCATATCCCCAAAGGTGAATTTATTGGGTATGGATGTACGTATAAAACAACAAGGAGGACAGTTCTTGCTGTCATTCCGGTCGGATATTATGACGGGTATTCAAGAGGCCTCTCAAATGTATCCTATGTATTGATAAAAGGATCCAGAGCTCCTGTAAGGGGAAGGGTGGCCATGAATTTTATCGCAGTGGATATTACGGATATACCCGGAGTTAAGGTGGAAGACAGGGTCACTCTTCTTGGCGGAGAGGGAGGGGATTCTATTTCAGCGGACAAACTGGCTGCATTGACCGGGACCATCAATTATGAGATAACCGCACGAATCAATCAGGACATTCCGAGAGTTATGACCTGATAGAATCTTTTAATAAAGGCCGCATTGTAGGGAAACCGGATTAATCATATAGTTCCTATAGGAAAAATTGACAATTGGATTATCTTGATGTATATTTTGATATAAGTGACAGATTTTCATATAATGCTAAATCTATCATTTTTTATTATGGAAAGATCAAACACATACAAGGAGAAAATGGATGAAGGAAAAAGTAAAGGCTGCTTTAGATAAAATACGTCCCTCTTTGCAGGCTGATGGCGGAAATGTCGAGCTGGTTTCGGTTAAAGATGGAGTAGTAAAGGTCAGGTTGACAGGAGCCTGTGCAGGCTGCCCCATGTCTCAAATGACTTTGAAAATGGGCATTGAGAGGCTTTTGAAAAAAGAGATTCCAGAAATTAAATCCGTAGAAGCCGCATAGATTTAAGGACTCTTCTTATTCTTTTTCGGATTTTTGATTCAGGATATGAGGGAAGGGAAAAATGGAATACAGTGATAAAGTCATGGATCATTTTCAGAACCCGCGGAATGTCGGGATCATAAAAGATGCTGATGGAGTCGGGAAAATAGGGAATCCCATTTGCGGCGATACAACCACTTTTTATATAAAAGTGAAGGACAATATAATTGATGACATTAAATTTCAGACTTTAGGATGCGGAGCAGCCATCGCCAGCGCAAGTATGGTCAGTGAGATAGCCAAGGGGAAGACTTTGGAAGAAGCCATGAGTATTTCGAGCCATAAGATTGTTGAGGAGTTGGATGGACTTCCCGAGAGAAAAGTACACTGTTCTAATTTAGGTGCAGATGCCCTCCATAAAGCCATAGAAAATTACCGAGCCAAACAAAAAGGGGAAAAAAGAAAAGCCCATAGAGAAATAAGGGAAAAAACATTTATGTGCCCCAAATGTGATGACCCTTTATTGGGAACTGATCTGTTCTGCCGGAGATGCCGGATAGAACTCGAACTCTGTAAAGAATGCGGAAAGCCGAAAAAGAAAGATGATGAGGAATGCCCTCACTGCGGAGCCACAAAAATCCGTGTTTAAATTTTTATCCAAAAGAGTGAGCCGTCATGGAAGCAAGTGAATTAAAAGAAAAAATAGAACAGCTTAAAAGGGAAAGGAATGCCGTTATCCTTGCCCACAATTATCAGGCGGGAGAAGTACAGGATATAGCTGACTATTTAGGGGACTCTTTGGGCCTGAGTATAAAGGCATCCCGGGTAGATAAGGAAGTGATTGTTTTTTGCGGTGTTTATTTTATGGCTGAGACCGCTGCGATACTAGCTCCTGACAAGACCGTTTTGATTCCTGACGAAAAAGCACGCTGCCCAATGGCAGATATGATCAGGAAGAGCCAGCTGGAAAAATGGAAGAATAAGAATCCCGGCAGTAAGACGGTTTGCTATGTCAACAGCACTGCTGATGTCAAAGCTGGATGTGACATCTGCTGTACCTCATCAAATGCCATTCAGGTCGTGAATTCATTAGAGGATAGAGAAGTGCTGTTTGTCCCTGATAGAAATTTAGCTTCTTATGTTGCTGGAAAAAGCTCAAAAGAAATCATTCCCTGGAACGGTTACTGCTACGTTCATGATGAGATAGGGCTAGAGGATATTTTAGAGAAAAAGAGGCTCTATCCTAATAGCGAGGTATGGGTCCATCCGGAGTGCCGGCCTGAAGTAGCGAGGCTGGCTGATAAGGTTTTTTCCACCGGGAGTATGGTTGAAGAAGCACACAGGACAGCAAAAAAAGACATCCTTATAGGAACAGAGACAGGAATTATTTACAGGTTGAAAAAGGAAAATCCTGAGAAAAATTTTCATTCTCTGCGGGAACAAGCTGTATGCAGAGACATGAAGAAAATCACTTTAAACAAAGTCTATTTGGCGTTGAAGAACATGGAGAAAAAAGTCACGGTACCGGATGAAATAAAAGAGAAAGCCGGCAGAGCCATAAAAAGGATGATAGATATCAGCATTCATAATCAAGATGGATAAAAGAGTCCTAAGAATCATCAAAATTTTAAGGGAACTGTATCCGCAGAGTCATACGGCATTATATTTTCAAAGTCCCCTAGAGATTTTAGTGGCCACTATTTTGTCAGCGCAGTGCACAGATAAAAAAGTCAATGAGGTAACTCCCGGCGTGTTTAAAAAATATCAAAGTGCAAAAGACTTTGCTGAAGCAGATCTGAGAGAACTGGAAAAGGAAATCCGTCCCACCGGGTTTTACAGGAATAAGGCAAAAAATATTCAGGCTGCAGCTCAAAAAATTGAAAAGGATTTTTCAGGAAAGGTGCCTTCTTCTATGGATGATTTGCTGACTCTTCCCGGAGTCGCAAGAAAGACAGCCAACATTGTCCTTTCCAGTGCTTATCACAAAGCTGAAGGGATTGCCGTGGACACTCATGTTAAGCGTCTTTCACAAAGACTGGGATTAAGTGACGAGAAGAATCCTGACAAGATAGAAAGAGATTTAATGGATGTTGTTCCAAAGAAGGAATGGCTTCATTTCAACTATATGCTGGTAAATCACGGCAGGAAGATATGCAAGGCAAAAAAACCCCTCTGTAGGGAATGCCGCTTGAATCAGCTCTGCCCCTCCGCTCAAATAAAATAATTCTTTTCTACTGCCTTTCTTCTATTAACCTGACCTATTCATAAAAAAATGGCGATGTTTGTTTTAACTTGTGAATAATCCAGGTTATAATATTTGAAAAAGAGAGGTGATTTTGATTATCATTTAATACGGGATGAAGGCAACTGAGTAAATTTCTATACTCAAGGAGATGAGATGGTAAGAAAAGCATACCTTTTTCATAAAATAAAAAAAGATAATGTCCAGTGTGATCTGTGCAGCCATAGGTGCCTGATAGCTCCCTCTAAGTTCGGGATTTGCGGGGTAAGAAAGAATAAGGGAGGGGAGCTCTACACTTTAGTGTATGGTGAATTGATAGCCGCGAATATAGACCCTATCGAAAAAAAACCTCTCTATCATTTCTTACCCGGGACTTCATCCTTTTCCATTGCCACTATCGGGTGTAATTTTCGCTGTGAATTTTGTCAGAACTGGCAGATCTCACAGGTTTCGAAAAGAAAAGAAGAAGTGTACAGCGAGAAGTCATTTACACCGAAGGAAGTTGTCGCTGCAGCCAAAAAAAACAACTGCCGAAGCATCAGTTATACCTATACAGAGCCGACTATTTTTTTCGAGTATGCCTATGACACAGCTGAAATCGCTAAAAAGGAGGGCCTTGCGAATACTTTTGTAACCAATGGTTATATGACCCGCGAAGCCCTGGAAAAAATACGGCCTTTTCTGGATGCGTGCAATGTTGATTTAAAGTCTTTTAGAGAAAAATTTTACCAAAAGGTATGCAAAGCCCATCTTGAGCCTGTGCTTGATTCCATAAGAGTTATGAAGGAGATGGACATATGGATCGAGATTACGACTCTGATCGTTCCCGGACAGAATGATTCGGATGAAGAGCTGAAAGACATTGCTGGGTTTATAGCCGGCATTGATAAGGATATTCCATGGCATATAAGCCGCTTTCATCCTGATTATAAGTATTCGGATTTGAAGCCGACTCCTTTAAGTACCATGAGAAAAGCTTATTCCATAGGAAGAGATGCCGGTCTCAATTATGTGTATCTCGGCAATGTCCCGAACGAATCAGATACCACAGTGTGCCCTTATTGTGGAAAAGAGGTTCTTGTGCGGAGCGGATTCTGGCTGAAAGAAAAAAATATCTCTGATTCGAAGTGCGATTTTTGCGGGAAGCCTATAGCAGGTATTTTTTGACCTTGCTTTTTTTCTAAAAATTCCATGTAAATAGGACATTTTATGAACGTCAAATACAAATTCCTGAATCATACAGCGGATGCAAAATTTCAGGCGTATGGAAATTCAGTGGAAGAGGCTTTCCGGAACGCTGCGGAAGCCACTGCAAATCTTATGTGGTCGACAAAAAAAGTGAAACCAAGGATAAAAAGGAAAGTAAGCATAACAGGAAAGGACAGGGAACAATTGTTGGTGAAGTTTCTGGAAGAAATCCTGTTTCTCCTTGATACGGATGATTTCCTGCTCTGCTCCGTCAAAGAGTTATCGATCAAGAAAGAGAAGGCGGATTATGCTCTTGAAGCCTGGTTTCTGGGAGACAGGATTTCTGATGAAAGCGAAATATTCGGGAGTGTCAAGGCTGTCACATACAGTGAAATGATCATAGAGGGAAATGACCATTATTTGATTCAGGTCGTTGTTGATGTATAGTGAGGGAGAGTATGAAATTAAAGCAAATCAGTGAGTATATCTGGGAAATACCTAAACAGGGCGATATGAATGTCCCTGCAATTGTCTATAGCTCTCCATCTCTTCTCGAAAGCATGCGAAAAGATCTAACCCTTGAACAGACCAAAAACATGGCCTGCCTCCCCGGGATCCAGAGGGCTGCTTATGCCATGCCTGACGCGCATCAGGGGTATGGGTTTCCGATCGGCGGGGTGGCTGCTTTTGATATGGAAAATGGTGTTATCTCCCCGGGAGGAGTGGGATATGACATCAACTGTGGAGTAAGATTATTAAGAACGGAATTTTTTGAAAAAGACATAAAAAAGCACAAAAAGGCCCTTTTAGATGAGATGTTTGCACGGGTTCCGACAGGAGTAGGAGTAGGAGGTTCTATTCATTTAAGCAGTAAAGAAATAAAACAAGTCTGTACAAAAGGGGCTCAATGGGCCGTGGAAAAAGGATTCGGCAGGGAAGAGGACCTCGAAAGAACAGAAGAAGGGGGGTGCCTTAAGCCTGCGAGTCCTGCGAATCTGTCACCCCGGGCTATGAGCAGGGGATCAGGTCAGTTGGGATCATTAGGATCAGGAAATCACTTTCTGGAAATTCAAAAAGTGGTCACTATTTATGACAGGAAGACTTCCGAGGCTTTTGGCATCCATTCAGAAGGGCAGATATTGGTCATGATACACTGCGGCAGCAGGGGATTGGGTCATCAGGTCGCTTCAGATTATATAAGACTCATGGAAAACGAGATAGGAACCAGAGGGCTCCCTGACAGACAGCTCATCAATGCTCCCTTGAAATCAAAGCTGGGAAGAAAATATTTTGAATCTATGAATACGGCTGTTAATTTTGCTTTTGCGAACAGGCAGATGATAGCCCATCTTGTAAGAGAAGCTTTCCAAACCATTACAGGAACATCAGAAGGCATGGAGCAGGTGTACGATGTCTGCCATAATGTTGCCAAATTTGAGAATCATAAAATAAACGGCCGGGAAGCAAAACTGTGCGTCCATAGAAAAGGAGCGACCAGGAGCTTCGGGCCCGGTCACGCTGAGATCCCTGAAGCATACCGTGATGTGGGCCAACCTGTTTTCATTCCGGGAAGCATGGGTACTTCTTCCTATGTTCTCGCTGGAACCCAGAAGTCCGAGCAGTTAAGCTTTAGTTCAACAGCCCATGGAGCCGGCCGGGTTATGTCCCGCCGTCAGGCACTGCGGAGCTTCAGAGGAGAGGAGATAAAAAGAGAGCTGGAAACCAAAGGCGTGGATTTAAGAGCAAAAGGATGGAGGTGTGTTGCAGAGGAAGCCTCTCAGGTTTATAAAGATGTGGATGAGGTCGTCAAAATCTCGGATTCCCTTGGCATAGGAAAGCTGGTGGTCAAAGCAGACCCCATTGCCGTAATAAAAGGGTAAAAAAATCTTTTGAGTCGTTTATGGGATTTGTTGTATTATTCACACTGGCTTTGGAGGCCTGAGGCCAAAGTATTTTTGTTTTAGGAGCTGGTATGAAAGTCATTTTGGCAGGTTATAATGTTGACAGCACAGTCATAGAAGAATTAAAAAAGGGAAGCCCTGAAAGAGGAGGTGTCACTCCTGAGACTTTATCTGCTTCTTATGCCCGGATATCCAGAGACCCCCGCTCAGTAGATGAACTTCGCGCTTTGGCCCGTGCTGAAGTAGAGAGAGCGCAAAAATCCAACAGAACCATTATTTTTAAAATGGGCCATCATTCTGTGGCAGAACATGCGGTCTTTAATTTTGACATCATTGGCATGAGCCGTTTTGCCATAGAGGAAGTTGAAAGATTCAGGCTGTGTTCTTATACGGAAAAATCCCAGAGATATATAAAATTAAAAGACGATTTCGTGATTCCCGAAGAGGTCAAAAAGGCAGGAAAGGAAGAAATATTCCTGAAAGTAATCCGGGAACAGAATGACATGTATCAGAGATTATATGAGAAGCTTAAACCTTATTTTTATGATAAATACTCTGACCTGGCACAGGACAGGAAAAAGCATTCCATTCTCGATGGCTGGGCCAAAGAGGATTCAAGATATATCGTGAGCCTGGCCACCGAGGGACAGCTGGGCATGACTCTAAATGCGCGGAATCTTGAGTTCATGATCAGACGGTTCTCATCCCGTCAGTTAGCTGAATTAAGGGAGTTTAATAAAAAGATCTATACACTGGCAAAGGAGGTAGCCCCCTCTATTATTTTGTTTACAGATCCGAATGACTTTGATGGAAAGACTTACCAGGAAATCGAAGAAAGAGTCAGGATCGAAGACAGTATAGAGAAGAAGAGTCCGGAATCTGTTTGTCTTGTGGATCTGACCCCGGATGCTGATACCAAGCTTGTGGCAGCCCTCATCCATTCTGTTACGAAAAAATCATATAAAGATTGCATGGAACATGCAAAAGGCCTGGGAATAAAAGGGAAAGAAAGCGTAGTCAGAACAGCATTTAAGAACATGGAGTTCTACGATGCGGTGCTCCGTGAGTTTGAGTATATAGATTTGACATTTGATTTGATTGTCTCCGCTGCATGTTTTGCACAGCTTAAAAGGCACAGGATGGCAACCCTAACCGCACAAAAATACGATCCTTCCCTTCATGTTATGGTTCCCCCTTCAGTCAAAGCAGTGGGAGCTAAAGAAGATTTTTTGGGCATCATTGAGAAAACAAATAAAGTCTATAAGGACTTATCTCAAAGCATGAAGCTGGGAGCAGAGTATGTGTTGACAAATGCCCACAGAAGGCGGGTGCTCATGAAAATGAATGCAAGGGAATTTTATCATTTTTCTCGACTGAGAGAGGATGCAACGGCTCAGTGGGAAATAAGAAAGCTTGCCAATGAAATGAGTGAAAAAGCAAAGAAGGCCATGCCTCTCACTTTTATGCTTATAGGCGGTAAAGACCGTTATCCTGAAATATACAAATCAGTATTCGGCCGTTTACCCAAGCTCCAGCCCCCCCTCATTTGAAGAAGGGGACGTCCCATTAGGTACCACCCTATAAAATCCCGCATTTATGTACGTGGCTTACAACCAGAATGCAATTAATCTTCCCTTGTCCTGATTCTTAAGAACCCAATCCATATAGGGACTTACGTCTGCAGGATTGCGGTAGTGTATTAAATCAGAGAGAAACAATTTAGAATGTTTTTTAATATCCAATGGATTCAGTAATATAGGGTGGTACCTAATGGAGCGTCCCCAATAACCCGGGGGTCGTGGCGAACTTGAGGGCGATGACAGAGACATATGGATCCGGAGCATCTTCGGGAACTTGGATTAAAGCTCCGGTATCATTGTATTCGATAGTCAGTGATGCTTCCGGATTCTGCAGGAGATACACTGAATCAGCCCTTTCTTTTAATCCGGGCACTTCAAGAGTTCTGTTTTCAGGCCATTCAAAAACATGAAGATAGACTTTACAGCCCTTTGTCGTGCTCCGGCCCCACTTCAGATCGGAAAAAAGGCTGGCTGATGTCCCGTAAATACTTTCTCCATTGACCTCCATCCATTTCCCAATGGCATTGAGCCTTTTGATGGAGGGTTCCGGGAAAAGGCCCTCAGCAGTTGGGCCTACATTCAAAAGGAAATTTCCTCCTTTACTGACGATATCGACCAGTTTTTGTATCAGATCCTTGTTAGATTTCCAGTTATCATCGTGTTTGTTGTATCCCCAGTGATCGTTCATGGTCATACATGTTTCCCAGTCATACCCGAGTCCTGTTGATGGGATTTCCTGCTCAGGCGTTCCAAAATCTCCGAGCGCCTGCTCCGGGTCATAGGTTCCGGCCATCCCCTCTCTTCCTTTTCCTACTCTGTTGTTGATGATAATACTGGGCTGGAGTGATCGAACATAATCATAAAGGTCAATCCCTCTCTCTCTATTCCAGGTATCTTCCCATTCTCCGTCAAACCACAACACTCCGATTTCGCCGTAGTTTGTCAGCAGTTCTTTCACCTGACCTTTCATGTGCTGGACATAGCGGTCAAAGTCAGCTCCTTCTTCTGACCGAGACTCCCATTTTCTCCGGGGCAGATAATCCGGGTGGTGCCAGTCCATGATGGAATGATAAAAGCATAATTTTATGCCTTGATTGTAACATTCTTCTGATAGTTCTTTCAGAATATCGCGCTTAAAAGGAGTGGCATCCACAACATCGTAGTCAGTGAGTTTCGAGTCAAAAAGGCAAAATCCATCATGGTGCTTGCTTGTGATGACAATGTACTTCATTCCAGCGTTTTTTGCGGTATTCACCCATTGTTGGGCATTGAATTGAGCGGGATTGAATTCTTTGGCAAAGTTTTCATATTCTTTAACTGGGATTTGAGCGGTCGTTAAGATCCATTCGGCATGATTGATCTCTCCTTCCCATTCACCGGCAGGGATGGCATAGAGCCCCCAATGGATAAACATACCGAAACGCGCGTCTCTCCACCATGACATTCTCTGGTCATGCTGTTCCTGAGTTTCCACAGCTGTTTGGTTTTCTTGTTCATTTGAGTGCGTGCACATCATAAATCCGGTTAAAAGAACCAGGATACAAATGGCCCTTAGGATTATTTTTGGTGACATTCCTTTTCCCATTATTCCTCCTTCATAAAATAAATCAGATTTAACCTGACCTATTCATAAAAAAATGGCGATGTTCCTTTTTTTACCATATAGGCAAGCCGATATGAAATTCAGATATGGTCTGTGCTCCCTTCAGATTTTTAACGCCATTCTTCGCACTGTGTTCTCGGCTGCTGCGCAACTCCCCCCGTCCGTGGGTCAGACATGCTCACAGCTCGGCTTTGCCGAGTTCCCTCAAACACAGCACT
>JAGGYH010000010.1 GCA_021162615.1 Candidatus Aminicenantota bacterium | reverse complement strand
CTCAAGATAGCATAGGGCCTGTCGCGTGTGTTTAGAGAGAGAGCTCATGCGCGCCTGTAGCTCAGAAGGATAGAGCAGCTGCCTTCTAAGCAGCGGGTCGGGGGTTCGAGTCCTCCCAGGCGCGCCACTCATTAAAAGGGAAAAAAGGTGATAATATTTTGAAAACAGGGAAAATCCATGAGTGAATTTGAACTGAAAAAAACAATAAATGATGATCAGATCAGGTTCTATTTGAAGTCCTGCAAGTACTACAGATTTCCCTTTTTTGATCCCAGAAACTGCTACAGGAAAATCGGCCTTTTCGATAAGCTTGAGGATGCGCTCAGGGAAATCGGGGAAAAAATGCATCGGGAGTATGGAAGCCGTTTTATCTCCATAAATTTAAGAGGGAGCTGGCTCAGGGGGATCCCGATTGAGGGAGACGATGTTGATGTCCTGTTTATTGTGGAGGACCTTGAAAACGAACAGAAACAGAGAATCTTGGAATATTCACGAAAAAAGTTAAAAAAGAAGGATCCCCTTTTCAGAATGTGTGAAGGCAAAATAGAAGGCGGGCTAAAGGTAGAACCCATTGCTTTTTTAGACCTCAAAATGATCCCTGTAATCATGAACAAGTACATGTACGGGCTGGAGCTTTTTATCCGAAGTTATAAGCGAAAAGAAAGAGATTCTTATCAGGACCTTTATTTTGGGACGAAACTCAGGGAAAAGAAATCGGAATTCTTAAAAAGCGGAATACTGATCCCTTATGTTGGCTGGATATACGGAGGGCAAAGAAAAAAAGAAGTATTTAGTGAAATCGAAAAGTATCTTCCCATTCCAACAAAGAGAACTTCCCTTTATTCTGAATTTGAAATCGATGAAGCCAAAGAGACACTCCGTCAGGCCTTTATCGCCAGAAATCTCATATATCCCTCTCTTGATGTAAAGAAATGCGTTCGTCTGTCAGAACAAAATGTATCCGGATTAAAGGGGCAGGCTGTAAAGCTCTATAAGAATTTGGAGCCTCTGGAGGATGTTTTTGCAAGAGCCGTTGTCAATTACCTTTATACATTGAAAACCGAAGATAAACTGCTGGGAGAAAGGCTGACTCCGGACCGCATAAAAAAGTTTGCTCCTTCCTATGACAGTCTGGTATGCGATATTATCGAAAAAGCTTTTCTGAGGGAGACTTCAGGCTTCCCGCCTAAAAATTAACCCGGATTTCCCGAAAAAAGAATGATACCGCTGTTCTAATATTTATTTTGCGAACAAAACAGATTAACTGATGAAAGACCGGCCTCACCCCTTTGGGTGATAAAGACAACATAAAAATCACCTTTGGAATCCTCCTGCATGGTGATTGACGGGACGGCCGTTGTCTGCGAGTATATACAAGACATTTTAGGGAAAATGGATTAAAATTAAGGCGGAAGAGAAATCATGGAGGATGAATTCGTCTGAATATAATGGAAAAGTTGTTGACAAAAAATGTTAAATTATTTAATTTAGGAAGACAACCAAGATGGGATCTAACTTAGGCGAACTGCTTTTAAAGGAAAAACTTCTTAATTCAGAGCAGTTGAAGTCTGCCGAGGAATATAAAAAACAAAACGATGTGGCAATGGGAAGCGCTATTATCAGCCTGGGCCTTGTTTCTGAAGAGGAAATGGCTCAGGCATTGAGCCGTCAGCTCGGATACCCTTATATAAATCTTGACCAGTTTGAAGTCTATCCGGATGTCATTAATCTAATACCCATAGAGATCGCGCAGAAATATCTGATCATGCCTATACACCGCATCCGTTCTTTTTTGACGCTTGCCATGGTGGATCCTACAGACCTTGATGTCATTGAAGACATAAGATTCAGGACCGGGTTGAGTATCCAACCTGTGATTGCTTCTGAATCAGGGATTATGAACTCCATTGGAAAATATTACGGGTCATCTGATTCCTTGAGAGTCAAACAGATCGTGGATGAGATAGAGCAAGCTGAAGATACGAGCGTGAACATAATAGAGGAGGAAGAGGAAGATTATGATATTGAAGAGCTGACGAAATCCACTGAAGAAGCACCCATCATCACACTTGTGAACTCTGTGTTTATTGATTCCATAAAGAAAGGGGCCAGTGATATCCATTTTGAGCCCTATGAAAAAGCATTCCGTGTGAGATACCGGCTTGACGGGACTCTATATGAAATGATGAATCTGGCGATGAAATTCAAGAATCCGGTGATATCAAGGATTAAGATTCTTTCAAATATGGATATCGCTGAAAAACGCCTGCCCCAGGATGGAAGAATCAAGGTCCGTGTGAAGCTTGAAAACGGAAACAAGAAGGATGTTGACATGAGGGTCTCCAGTGTCCCCACTCTTTTTGGAGAAAAGATCGTAGTGCGTATTCTGGACAGAGGAATGCTGAGGCTGGATCTTACAGAACTTGGGTTTGAAAAGCAGTCTCTCGAAAGCTTTCAAAAAGCCATATCCTCTCCCTGGGGGATCATTTTGGTGACCGGGCCCACCGGAAGCGGAAAGACAAACACTCTGTATTCAGCCATTTCAAACCTGAATTCCGTTGATACAAATATCATGACGGCTGAAGACCCTGTGGAGTTTTATCTGGAAGGAATCAATCAGGTTAATATAAGAGAGAAGATAGGGCTTCAATTTTCAACCATTTTAAGAAATTTTTTAAGACAGGACCCTGATATCATGCTTGTCGGAGAGATGCGTGATTTTGATACAGTGGATATTGCCATTAAGGCCGCACTGACCGGACACCTTGTTTTTTCTACAATTCACACCAATGATGCGGCCAGTACCATAACCAGGCTGGTCAATATGAACGTGGAGCCCTTTTTGATCGCTGATTCGGTCCGGCTTATTGTAGCGCAGAGACTGGTAAGGAAGCTGTGCAAAAGCTGCCGCCAGGAACACAAACTGACTCCTTATGCCTTAGAAGATATAGGATTCAGCCCGGAAGATGCTAAGAAAGTCAAGGTTTACAAACCCAAGGGATGCAGCTCATGTCACAATACGGGATATAAAGGGAGGACCGCTCTTTTTGAAGTGCTGGAAGTGAGTGAAGAGATCAAAGATCTGATTTTATCAAAAGCTCAGTCCAAGGAAATAAAGAAGAAAGCCATTGAGCAGGGCATGCTGACCTTGAGGCAGAGCGGGCTTTATAAGATTAAAAAAGGGATCACATCTATAGAAGAGGTCCTAAGGGTCACAGTAAATGACAGGGAGGTGAAATAATGGCTGTAACAATTCAGGAACTGCTGAGACTTGCAGTTGAAAAGGAAGCCACGGACCTGCATATAACCACTCATATTCCTCCTCGGTTAAGGATTGACGGCTCGCTTGTTTCTCTGGATTATCCTCCGATGAATGCAGCGGAGACCAAAAGAATCCTTTACAGCCTGCTCAATGACCGGCAGAAAAAAATGTTCGAAGAAAAATTGGAACTTGATTTTTCTTTCGGAATCAAAGAGATGGGCAGGTTCAGGGGGAATATATTCATGCAGAAAGGAGCTGTGGCCGGAGCATTCAGAAGGTTTCTCCCTTCCATGTGGAGCTTTTCCGAACTGGGGCTTCCTCAGAGACTGGCTCAGCTCTGCAGGCTGCCGAGGGGATTGGTGCTGGTGACCGGCCCTACAGGCTGCGGCAAGTCCACAAGCCTGGCCTGCATGATCAACTATATCAATACGGAAAGAAAGGTTCATATCATTACCATTGAAGACCCGATAGAATATTTCTTTACCCCAAAAAAATCCATTGTCAACCAGAGGGAACTTCTCGTGGATACACTTTCTTATCCCAATGCATTAAGGTCTGTTCTCCGTGAAGACCCGGACGTCGTTCTCGTAGGAGAGATGAGAGACCTGGAAACAGTGGAATCCACACTCAGAGTGGCAGAAACAGGCCACCTTACTTTTTCCACCCTGCATACAAATTCCGCAGTGGAGACCATTTCAAGGATCATTGACATTTTCCCATCCCAGTACCAGGCTCAGATAAGGATCATGCTGTCCATGACATTAGAGGCTGTGATCACCCAGGCCCTCCTGCCCCGTGCTAACGGCAGAGGAAGGGTGCTGGCCATGGAACTTCTCATTCCTAACGCGGCTATAAGAAATCTCATAAGAGAAAATAAAATACACCAGATCTACGCCACGATGCAGATGGGGCAGGAAACATTTGGCATGCAGACTTTTAATCAATCACTTGCTGATTTATATTTAAACAGGTCCATCACTCTTGAGACAGCTATGGAGATCACCTCCAAGCCTCAGGAGTTAACAGAGATCATACAGAGGAAGGAAGGATTAAAAGTGACTAAGAAGAGTTTTAAGCCCAGGCAAATGAGATAAAAAAAAGGGGATAACATGCCTTTATTCAAATGGAAAGGGAAAAACCGGTATGGTGATATTGTAGAAGGAGTGCGCACCTCTCCTTCTGAGGAAGCTTTGCGGAATGATTTGAACAGAGAACAGATCAGCATTCTTGAGGTCAAAAGAGCAAGGCGCGAGATAAAGATACCTTTGCTTGAAACCCGCAAAGTAAAGACCAAAGAACTGTCTGTGTTCAGCAGGCAGCTTTCCGTGCTTATCGATGCGGAACTCCCATTGATACAGAGTCTGAATATTTTGTCAGAACAGGCTAAAAGCAAATATTTTAAAAAAGTCATAAATAAAGTAAGGGAAGATGTCGAGGCAGGTTCCACTCTGAACCAGGCCATGAGGCGGTTTCCAAAGGTATTTGACGACCTTTTCTGCAACATGATTTCTTCGGGTGAACAGAGCGGATCTCTTGATATCATGCTGAGAAGGCTTTCTGATTTCTTGGAAAGAATCGTGAAGATCAGGTCTCAGGTAAGACAGGCCATGATTTACCCTGCTGCCATTATTACCTTTGCCGTACTGGTTGTGATTTTCATGATGTGGCAGGTCATACCTGTTTTTGCCCAGGTTTTCACTGAATTGGGAGCAAGTCTTCCCGGATTGACCGTTTTTGTGCTGAACATGAGTAATTTTGTACAGCACAATATTTTGTGGATTGCGGTGGCTGTCGTGGCTCTTGTTGTGGGCTTCAGATTGGCACAAAAAAACAAGACAGGACGGAAAGCTCTGGATAGGATGAAGCTTTCCCTGCCTTTATTCGGAACGCTTCTCGAAAAATACGGACTGTCCAGGGTGACAAGAACTTTAAGCACTCTTTTGTCCGGTGGTGTTCCCATGCTGGACAGTCTTAAAATAACCTCAGCAACCGCCGGGAATATGATTATTGAGGAAAACATACTCGATGTGCGCACTCTGGTTGCCGAGGGAAGCAGTATGAATGACGCGCTCAAAGAAGTGGGGGGATTTCCGTTCATGATGACGCAGATGGTGGGTGTAGGGGAAGCCACAGGAACCCTGGATGAGATGCTGGCAAAGTTAGCGGATTTTTATGATGAGGAAGTGGACGCCGCAGTGAAATCGCTTCTTTCCATATTAGAGCCGGTTCTTCTTATCGGAGTGGGAGGCCTGGTGGGAAGCATAGTCATTTCCATGTATCTTCCCATATTCAGCCTGATTTCACAATTGTAATAAAAAAACAACGCTTCTTAAAACCAATATCAATTGACATGAGAGTCAGAAAAAAACATATCCTTTGGTTCATCCTCTTTCGCTTGATTATCTTTACTTCGCTGACCGTGACCGTTGTAGGGATTCAATTCGCAGCTCCTGAATACATCCAGCTGACAGCCCTTTATTATGCGATCATCATGTCCTATCTTCTTTCCGGTTTGTATCTGATCCTTTATTTCTTGAACAGGCATTTTTCGTTTCAGGCTTATTTTCAGATATTTTTCGACCTTTTGCTGGTCACGTTTCTGGTGTATATTTCCGGGGGGCTCAGAGGTTCTTTTTATTTCCTCTATATTTTTTCTATCATTGCCGCCAGTATCGTTCTTTCCAACCGCGCTGCGTATATCACGGCGGCTTTATCCTGTATTTTTTTTGGCGTGCTTGTGGACGGGATGTATTTTGGATTCATTCCTTATTTTCCGTCAGGAGAAAAACTGGATGTATCCCTTGCTTTTGTATTGAGTAATATCCTGTTTGCCTGGGGGGCTTTTTTTCTGGTGGCTTTTTTAATCAATTACTTGATGGGAAGCTTAAGGAGAACCAGGGCTGAACTCGAGTCAGCAAGACAAGAGCTTGAAGTCAAAAAAAATCTGGCTCTGGCAGGAGAGATATTTGCGCAGCTGGCCCATGAAATACGGAATCCTCTGGCTGCGATTTCCGGCTCCGCCCAGGTGATCCGGGACAGCCTCAAAGTTTCAGGAGAAGAGAAAAAACTCATGAATGTGATTGTGGATGAGTCTTACAGGGTGTCTCAATCCATTGAACAGTTTCTGAATCTGGCTTCTCCGAAAAAGAACGTTTTTACTGAGTTTGACATTTCCGATGCGGTCAAAGAGACCATCACCCTTCTCCAAAGAGGGGGAGAGCTGGATGAAAAAGTGAAAATAAAGGGGAATTTCAGCTCTCAGAAAGCGTCCTATTACGGAAGTAAAGACCAGATAAAACAGATTTCCTGGAATCTCGTAAAAAACGCAGTGAAAGCCATGCCCCGGGGAGGGGAGCTGGTGATCAACATCAATAACCGAAAAAAACATGAATTGGAGATCGTTTTTTCCGATACAGGCCTGGGCATGAAAAAAGAAGAAAAAGAGAAATTATTCGAACCGTTTCATTCTGGTTTCGAGGGAGGGCTGGGAATAGGGATGACCGTGGTCCACAGGATGGTGGAAGAAAGCGGAGGAAAAATCGAAGTGGAATCGGAACACAATAAAGGGACCGCTGTGAGGATCACTCTTCCTAGAATGAAACCTCCGCCCAGAACGGATATGGATTTAAAGGATGAGGGACATGGAAAAAATACTGATCGTTGATGATGAAAAGAGCATACTTGACCTTTTGAATATGGTCTTTAAAAAGCAGGGATATTCAGTGAAAAATGCGCTTTCTGCGGAAAAAGCCATTGAGTTACTGGAGGAGGATGATTTTGATCTGGTTTTAACCGATGTGAAATTACCGAAGAAGAGCGGCATGGATATTTTAAAATACACAAGAGAAAAAGAGCCCCAGATCCCGGTTGTCATGATCACAGCTTACGGCACCATCAAGCAGGCCGTGGAAGCGTTTAAGGCCGGGGCTGTGGATTATGTTCTCAAGCCTTTTGATGTAGAGGAGTTAAAGATCATTGTAGAAAAGGGACTTAAGGAACGGAGGCTTAAAGAAGAGAACGTTCTGCTCAAAAAGGAGCTTAAGGAACGATACAGCTTCAAGAACATGATCGGCAGGAGCAAACCCATGCAGGAGATATTCGGATTGATCGATAAGATCTCCGGGACTGACTCCACGGTTCTGATAACGGGTGAGAGCGGCACAGGAAAAGAAATGGCGGCCAGGGCCCTCCATTTCAGCGGAAAAAGAAAAGACAAACCATTTACCACTGTCAACTGCGGGGCGCTTCCCGAAGGTCTTTTAGAGAGCGAGCTTTTCGGGCATGTCAAAGGAGCTTTTACCGGAGCTGTGGCTCAGAAAAAAGGCATGTTTCAGGTAGCCCATCAAGGAACCCTTTTTCTGGATGAGATCGGAGAGATGTCGCCCCAGACCCAGGTCAAGGTATTAAGAGCTATTCAGGAGAAAACCATACGCAGGGTGGGAGGCACCGAGGAGATACCGGTCGATGTAAGGATCATATCAGCCACCAATCAGGATTTGAAGAAAAAGCTCAAACAGGGTTCCTTCAGGGAAGACCTTTTTTACCGCTTGAATGTGATTACTTTTCACATGCCCCCCTTAAGGGAGCGCAGAGAGGATATTCCTCCTCTGGTGCAGCATTTTTTAAAAAAACACTGCGAAAAATCAGGCACAAAGATAAAAAGAGTAGCTCCTGAAGTGTTCAATGTTTTTGAAACATACCCATGGCCCGGTAATATCAGGGAGCTTGAAAATGTCATAGAAAGAATAGTGGCCATAGAGGAAAGGGAGACCATCACGAAGAAAAGCCTTCCGAATGAGCTGCTGTCCCCTCAAAAGACAGCGGCTGCGGACCGGAAAATCAGACCAGGATTTGATCTCAATAAAGTCCTGGATGACCTGACCAAAGAGTATGTACAGGAAGCGCTGGACCTGTCCAGCGGAAACATGAAGAAAGCCTCGTCCGTTCTCGGGATCAATTACCGTTCCATAAGATATCTGATAGATAAACACGGGATTAAAGAAGAACAGTAAATGGTTAATTGTAAATGGTGAATGGTATTCAATTGACAATTTACCACTCACAATTCACGATATTTTCTTCAATGCAGCTTCAACCATACCTGAATTTCATAAATATAAAAGCATTCTCGACCATGAATAACCATAGTTATGTTTTTCTTCTTATAAGTCTAAATCTACTTTTTAGGGAAAGAATGACAATAATTGTCGGGTATTGACAATGTGCGTCGATATGAATATAATGCAGTTTTTTAATAGGGGTTTAATTATAATTGTATCAGCAGCTTAGCGAAATAGGTATTTGGCATGAATGTTGCAGTATTAATGAAAGTGTAATAGAAAATCTTTTTAATTTAAACATGAAAACAAAAAGGAGGTTTTAAATGAAAAGAGAAAAAGGTTTTACTTTGATCGAACTTTTGATTTTTGTGGCGATTATTGGGATCTTAGCCGCGCTGCTGATTCCCAATATCATGACTGCCATGCAGAAAGCCAAACAGAAAGGAACCATGAAGGATGTAAGTACTATAGCGACAGCTCTTACGGATTATATG
>JAGGYH010000100.1 GCA_021162615.1 Candidatus Aminicenantota bacterium | reverse complement strand
TTACCTAACAGAACATTTTTCAACGCATAAAAAAGACTTTCACTCAAAACAAGGTCTTTTAAAATTAGTGGGGAAAAGAAAAAATCTTCTTAATTACCTTAAAAATAAAGATATCAACAGCTACAATAAAGTCATTAAAAAACTGAACATTAGAAAATAGCTGTTTCATAAGGAAAGTCATGTCAAATCATACATTAAATCTTGAAATTGGTGGACGCCCACTCAATATTGAAATCAACAAGCTCGCAAGGCAGGCCGATGGTTCAGCCGTGCTCCGGTACGGAGATACTGTGCTTTTTGTCTCTGCCTGTGCAAAAAAAGACAAGGTTGAAAGCAAATCCTTTCTGCCTCTTATTGTTGATTATAGAGAAAACACATATGCAGCGGGAAAAATTCCCGGAGGGTTTTTTAAACGCGAGGGGAGGCCGACAGATAGAGAAATTCTTTTGAGCCGGCTTATAGACAGGCCTATCCGCTCATTGTTTCCGGATAATTACCATAATGAGACTCAGGTTATAGTCAGACTTCTGTCAGCTGATATTGAAAACGAAGCGGATACACTTGGGATTATAGGAGCTTCTGCAGCTCTTTATTTTTCCGAAATCCCATTCACAGCTCCTATAGGAGCTGTCAAAGTAGGAATTATTGACGGAAAACTGACAATTAATCCCTTTAAAAGCAAAATCGACGAATGCCCATTAGATATGGTAGTGATTGGAAATGAAGAAGGCATCGTTGCTATAGAAGCAGGCGCGGACCAGGTGAGTGAGGAAACTATAATTGAAGCGTGTCAATTCGCTCAGGAACCTATAAGAAAAATAATTGACGCCCAAAAGCAGCTTTTCAATACCCTCAATATAAAAAAACCGGAAATCCCTCCCAAAGAAACCAATCAGTCAAAATATGATTCCATAAAACAAAAAATCCTAAACCCTCTTAGAGAAGCTCTGGCTGCGAACAGTCAGAAAGAGATGAAACGACGGATCAGACAGATACAGGATTCCCTATTGAAAGATATCCCTGAAGATAATGAAGAAGAAATAAATGAAACAAATGAACTGTTCAATACTGTACTCAAAGATTTTGTTCGATCTTCCATTATAAATGAAAATATCAGGCCCGACGGAAGGAAACTTGATGAAATCAGACCTATCTCTATCGAAACAGGATTACTTCCCCGGACTCATGGATCAGCTCTTTTTACCAGAGGCGAAACACAGAGTCTGTGTACGGTCACCCTAGGTACTTTTGAAGACACCCAGACTATTGACGGATTAGGTGAAGAAAGTGAAAAAAAATTCATGGTCCATTATAATTTCCCCCCCTTCAGTGTGGGTGAAGTCGCCTTTTTAAGAGGGCCGGGAAGAAGAGAAATAGGACACGGAGCTTTAGCGGAGAAAGCCATCCAGCGTTCAGTCCCAAAAGATGAAGGAGAATTTCCTTATACCATACGACTTGTATCCGAAATCCTTGAATCAAACGGCTCCTCTTCCATGGCAACGGTATGCGGGGGTGTTCTTGCTCTGAAGGATGCTGGAGTGCCTTTATCCATGACTGTCGCCGGAATATCCATAGGTCTTATTTCTCAGGATGACAGGCATATCTTACTAACCGATATAGCCGGATTTGAAGACCACTTTGGAGATATGGACCTTAAAGTTGCAGGAACAGAAAAAGGAATCACAGCTATCCAAATGGATCTGAAAATTCCTTCTTTGCCTCTTGATGTTCTGCTGCAGGCCTTAAACAGAGCTAAAGAAGCAAGGATCAAGGTTCTGGAAAAAATGAAGGAAATCATGCCCTTTTCACGGCCGGCCATCTCTCCTTATGCTCCCCGCATCGTCAATCTCTTTATAAATCCCTTAAAGGTAGGAGAAGTCATAGGGCCTTCCGGGAAAGTCATAAAAAAGATCATTTCCGAAACCAAAGCAAAAATAGATATCGAAGAAACTGGAATGATAACCATTGCATCGCCTGATATGGATGCCGTAAAAAAAGCAGAAAAAATGATTAAAGAGATAACCGAGGAACCGGAAGTCGGCAAGGTTTATGAAGGAAAAGTAGTGAGAATAGAAGATTACGGCGCCTTTGTGCAAATCCTTCCTAATACGGACGGACTTCTTCATGTTTCTGAGATTTCCAACCGCCATATTAAAAACGTCCGTGATGCCCTCAAAATCGGACAGACCCTGAAAGTAAAAGTAACCGCTATAGACGAAAAAAACAGAGTCAGACTAAGCAAAAAGGCCTTGGATGACAACAGAGACAGCTATCAAAATAAAAAACACAGCGATTATAAAAAACCGAGTTTTCAATATAAGAAAAGAAAAAAAGACCGGTTCTGATCTTTAATTATCCTGGATGATGAACAAGTCGAGGTTGCTGTGTCATTCTTTACCTGGATTATTCTTATTATAAGCTTGCATATTGATGGAACAAAATAAATAATAAATACATCGCCATTTTTTTATGAATAGGTCAGGTTAACTGGTTAATAAGATGATATCTTTTTTCAGAGACAAAAAAGGCTTCACTCTGATCGAAATGCTGGTCACCTTGACCATTGTCTCTGTTCTTGCAGCCAGCGCAATCCCCTTGGCAAAAATCGCAGTCAAACGCCAGAAGGAAATAGAACTTCGCCGGAATCTCCGCATAATAAGAGAAGCGATCGATGAGTATAAAATACTTTCCGATGAGAACAAAATAGAGGTCAAAGAAGACTCTTACGGCTATCCGCCAGACCTTGAATCTTTAGTTATAGGTGTTGAGATAAAATCAGAAGATGAGGCATCCGAGGAACCACAAAAAGTGAAAAAATTTTTAAGGCGCATCCCAAAAGACCCTATGACAAAAAGCGGCGAATGGGGGCTTCGATCCTATCAGGATGATTATGACTCAGATAAATGGGGGGGTGAAAATGTTTATGACATCTATTCAAAGAGCACAGAAACAGCTATTGATGGATCAAAATACAGGAACTGGTGAATCCGGATTTATCGGAAATCCGTTCATGAAGCCAAGAAAAAATACATTTCGCATTCATTCAGAGATGAAGGGTTTCACTCTGATTGAAATCATGATTGTTTTTACATTGATAGGGATACTGGTCGCAATGGGGATCCCTCAGTTTAAATATGCAGTGAAAAGGTCAAGAGAAGCCACCTTAAAAGAGGACCTTTTTATCATAAGGAAACTGCTCAATCAGTACTGTGTTGACAAAGGTCATTATCCTGCGTCTTTAGAGTCTCTTGTGGAAGAGGAATACCTAATGAAAATCCCAAAAGATCCCATAACAAGATCCTCTGAAACATGGGTCGAAGTCACAGAAACCCTTACCGAGGAAGAGCTCATAAACGGGGAGCTCCCGGGAGTTGTAGATGTCCATTCCGGTTCTGAAGAAATAAGTCTTGACGGAACGCCCTATAACACGTGGTGATCATTTATATCAAACATGCATAAATCGATTCATATTCCTCCCGTAAAAAAAGCCGGCTTTTTTAAAACCGCTCCTGGGACCGGTTATGATTCCGGCTACATGCTGCTGATCCTTGTTTTTGCAGTGACAGTTCTGACCATAGGGCTGATGGTCGCAATCCCTGTTTGGCAGACGCAGATGCAGCGCGAAAAAGAAGAAGAACTTATCTTCAGAGGAAAACAATATGTTGAAGCCATACGTCTCTATCAACAAAAAAATCCCGGGGCTTTTCCGGAAAGGCTGCAAGACCTGCTGGAAGAAAAATGTATCCGGAGGCTGTATGGAGACCCCATGACAGAAACCGGTGAATGGAATGTCGTTCTTTTTTATCAGGAAAGCTCCTCCCTCGGAAAAGTAATGGTCGCATCTCAGAGAGACTTAAGATCATTGGACCATCCGCAAATCATCGGAGTGGTAAGCAGGTCAAACAAAAAATCGAAAAAAATATATAATAAACAGGAAACTTATGATAGATGGCTTTTTTTCTACGGGCAGGAACCAGACGCAATGCCTGAAATAGTCTATTTCAATCGGAGAAGAAAATAACCATGAAATCTATTCTGATCACTGCCTGTGAAAGCTCTGCAGAAAAATATGGGGCAGAACTAGCAAGAGAATTCAAAAAGCTTTATCCGGAAGTCCATTTCTTCGGCATCGGAGGAAAACAGATGCAGAAGCAGGGCACAGAACTTCTTTATCCTATGCAGAAACTCTCCTTAATAGGAATATTCGAAGTGTTCCTTTATATCCCCCGCATATTGAAAATCCTGAACAAGACCATAAAAGAAACAAAAAAAAGAAACACTGCAGGCGCCGTACTTATAGACGCTCCTGACTTCAATCTAAGGATAGCCAGAAAACTGAAAAGACAATCCATCCCCGTCTTGTATTATGTCAGCCCGACTATCTGGGCCTGGAGAAAAAACAGACTCAAAACCATAAAAAAATACATCAACAAGATGATGCTCATCTTCCCTTTTGAGGAAAAAATATATAAAGAAAAGCAAATACCGGCAGTGTTTATAGGGCATCCCCTTATCAAGAAAACCCGAACATCCATGACCAAACAAGACTTCTTTGAGAAATACGGAATTAATAATAAAAAAAGGCTCATCACACTGCTCCCCGGAAGCCGAAAAAGTGAAATCAGAAATCACCTCCCAGTGCTTGTTGAAGCTGCCAAAAAAATCAAAACCAAGTATGACTGCCAGTTTATACTAAAGCTTTCCGAAAATATTGAAAGAAAAGATGTGGCAAAGTATTTAAGCAGTCTTCTTTCCTCAGTTACAATACTGAGTCAGGATGGATGCGAATCAATGGCATACAGTGACCTGGTTCTTTCTTCATGCGGCACAGCAAACCTGGAAACAGCTCTCTTAGGGACACCGTTGATCTCATTTTACAAGCTCTCTCCCCTTTCCTACCATATGGGAAGAAGAATGGTAAAAATAGAACATTTCAGTATTGTCAACATCCTGGCGGGGAAAAAAGTCATACCTGAACTGATCCAGAAAGATTTCAATCCGGATTCCGTCTATGACCACGTTTCAAAAATACTTGATTCAGCCGAAGTCCGAAATAAGATGATTTCAAAATTCAGGAAAATAAAAAAAGAACTTGGGGAAAAAGACGCAGCCGCCAATGCGGCAAAAGAACTGGAACAGCTCATCTTCCCGCATGCTTCAGCTGCTTCTGATTTTCATTGAAAGTCCGGCCTTTTCCGAAAACTACAAATCCAGGATAAATTCAAGTTTGTCATACAATTTTAACTTATATTCTTCCGAAAAACCTCTTTTTATCTCAAGTACATACTTTGACAAAGCAGCCGGAGTGTACGAGGGGCAGTCCTCAGTTTCACAAGGAGGAACATTTTTTTCTATATGAACGATCCTTTTATCCTTATCAAGCCAGATGATATCTATACTTATCTTCATGTTCTTCATCCAAAACGAATAAATCCCCTCTTTTTCAAAAACAAACAGCATCCCCTGGTCAGGATTGATAGATTCGCGGTACATAAGGCCCAACTGTCTTTCGCGGTCGGTCACAGCCAGTTCTGCATATATGACTTCTCCTCCCGGTAAAAAAACCTGAGTGTATTTCTCTGACGGAAAAACAAAACCGAAAAATAACAGGAATACAGCCGCATATTTAAAAACATTATTCTTCATTTTTATCTCATTTGCTCCTTATTGCTGCCGATCTGTACTCTTCATAAAAAAATCTCTCTCAATCAAAGTTCACTGTACTGATATCAAGGGGACAAAACGCACGGGAAGTAATTTTTTCTTCTTGATTTTTTGTCCTGATCTTTCAAACAGAAAAAGATATTGAAAAGCCTGGCCCACGGGAATAATCATTCTTCCCCCATCCTCAAGCTGCTCTTTAAGCGGATCAGGCGTCTTAGCAGGGGCAGCTGTCACCATTATGGCATCATAAGGCGCGTTCTCCTTCCATCCCAGTGTCCCATCCCCTGTTTTGTATCGGATATTGCTGTATCCCAGCTCAGAGAGTTTCTGTCTGGCTCTTCCGGACAGTTCTTCGTAAACCTCGACAGTAAAGACCTCTTTAACGAGCTCTGCGAGAACAGCAGCCTGGTAACCCGAGCCTGTTCCTATTTCAAGCACTCTTTCCTCTCCTTTTAGCTTAAGGACTTCGGTCATATAGGCAACTATATAAGGCTGTGAAATCGTTTGCCCGCTTCCAATAGGAAGGGGCTCATCATCATATGCGTTTGGCTTTAGGTCATTCGGGACAAACCTATGCCTCTCTACTTTTTCCATTGCTTCCAAGACTCTCTCACCCCTAATCCCCCTTACCTTTAGCTGGCCTTCCACCATCTGTTTTCGTTTTTTTCTAAAATCATTTGTTCTCATATTCTGAAAGGATCCGCTTTTTTAAGAAAATACATATACAGCTTTAATATAGTTTTTTATCCGCTAAATATCAACCGGAAAAAGGATGAAACTCAGGTGTGGCTTGTGCTTTCGACTTTCATCAGCAGGATGGTTCTTCAGCCCGCTGATTTTTCCCAGCGAGTAAAATCAGCTTATTCCTCGGCTCGCTCCCCTCTGCGAGGAACCATGCCCGCTCGCCTGCGGATGACTTCAGAACCACCCAGCCTGCCTGAAAGTCTGGATGAGGCAGAATATCATCTACATTACAGGACTAACATTAACCTTGCGCAATTCAGGTGTGGACGTGGCGACATTAAAGATTTAGCCTTTGGAGTGCTGTGTTTGAGGGAACTCAGCGAAGCTGAGCTTCGAGCATGTCTGACCCACGGACGGGGGGAGTTGCGCAGAAGCCGAGAATACAGTGCAAAGAATGGCGTTAAAAATCTTTAGGGAGAGACAGCCACACCTGAATTTCATATTTTATGAATAGACTATTTTAATAGGCTTTGGCAAATACGACCAAATACCCGGCATTCTTGCCGCAGTAAATACACTTCCCCTCTTTTTCCTCTGAAATAATAGCTCTTATGGTCGCTTTGGTGTCTTCTTTAATATTTAGCTCACACTCAGGATTCCCGCACCAATAGGTTCTTATAAATCCCATCTCAGATCCCATAACTGACTTAAACTCTTGATAATTCAGGACTTCATGGGTGTTATCTTCACGGAACTTCAAGGACCTATCCAGCATATCCTTCTGCATATCATCAAGGATCTCTCTGACCTTATTATCCAGCTCTTCCCGGCTTACGACCTGTTTCTTCCTGTTATCCCGTCTGACAAGCACGGCATTGTTGTTTTTGATATCCCTCGGCCCTATCTCTAATCTCAAGGGGACACCTTTCATCTCCCACTCTGAAAACTTCCATCCCGGAGTGAACTGCTCTCTGGAATCTATTTCCACTCTGAATCCCTTTTGCTTCAGCCCCTTTTTTATCTGCTCTGCAACCGGCATGACTGCTTGCTTCCAGTCCCCTATTGAAATGGGTATGATTATGACTTGAACAGGAGCCACTCTCGGGGGAAAACAAAGACCGGAGTCATCCCCGTGAGCCATAATCAAAGCACCCACCATCCTCGTAGAGACACCCCAGGAAGTCTGCCACACATACTGGAGTTTTTGGTTTCTGTCCTCAAATTTGATATCAAACACCCTGGAAAAATGCTGTCCCAGAAAATGGGAAGTCCCCATTTGAAGGGCTTTGTTGTCAGACATCAGGGCCTCCACAGAATAGGTTGCAGAGGCTCCGGCAAATTTTTCTCTATCTGTCTTTTTTCCGGAAATCACTGATATGGCTAATTCTGACTCCACAAACTCTTTATAGACGGAAAGCATTTTTAATGTCTCTTCCTCGGCTTCCTGACTTGTTTCGTGAGCTGTGTGACCCTCCTGCCATAAAAATTCTGAGGTGCGCAGGAACGGCCTCGTTCCTTTTTCCCATCTCACAATGTTCGCCCACTGGTTAATCAATACCGGAAGGTCTCTATAGGAACTGATCCATTTGGAGAACATATGCCCGATTATGGCTTCTGATGTAGGGCGGACAGCAAGTCTCTCCTCAAGCTCCTCTTCTCCGCCATGCGTAACCCAAGCCACTTCCGGAGAAAAACCTTCAAGGTGTTCTGTCTCTTTTTTTAAAAAGCTCTCAGGGATAAAAAGCGGGAAATAGGCGTTTTTATGGCCTGTCTCTTTAATCCTCTTATCCATTAGGTCTTTTATGTTCTCCCACGCAGCATAGCCGTAGGGTCTTATCACCATCATTCCTTTCATAGGAGCATAATCAGCGAGTTCGGCCTTACGGATGACTTCTACATACCATCGGGAAAAGTCACTGCTTTTCGGTGTGATTTTTTGTACGTAACGGTTCTTTTCGTCCATTTTTTCTCTGGTTATTTCTGGGCTATTCTATCCATGGCTGTAAGATTTGTCAAGCTGGCAGGCAAAAGCAAAAAAACTGATTTAACCTGTGTGGTTAAAAAATTCACCCCCTAAATTCATCTATAAAGGTGATTGAATTCCCTGGCCTGTTATGGCATTTTAAACACAAGTTATATCATTAAAGGAAGCGATGATGACTAAAAGAACAAATAAGGCTAGAACAACGGATGATTTTCTGAAAGAAAAAGGCTTTAAACTCCCTCTCCCCACTACTGTAGAAGGGATAGACAAGGCAGGAAACCAATTTTCAGAAAAGACGATCCTTTCCTATATCAGTCCCAGCGGTTCCTCATTCTGGCTGGAAACCCCTATAGCAAACGGGGCTGAACTGAGATTATTGATTGACCTTCCCCCTAAAATTAAGGAGGATAGAGACCTCAAGATGATAATAAAAGGACAAGTCATATTTGTTGAAGATGCCGTGGAACAGAACTCAAAATCCCGGATATCGCTCCGCTTTGATAACAAATACATAATAGACGAGTGCAAATAAAACACAATGGAAACCGCTTCGGCTTTAACGACAAGCCAACCAAATGAAGAGGAATGTTTTTCTCTTTCCCTTACCGCTCATGTTCAGGGCTGTGATGCAGAAGGGATTAAATTCATGGAAAAAACCTCCATTTGTGAAATCAGCTCCGAAAAAGCCGTGTTTGAGTTAAAAACAAGGGTATTGATCGGAACGATATTAAAATTATCTCTTTTTGTTCCTAAAACTCTCATTCTCGGGCATCCTCTTATACTGATAGTCACAGGAGAAGTCATTAAAGCAGAGAAAGATTCAAAAAAAAAGAACAAACAAAATGTATTTCTCAAATTAACCAGAAATTTCGACATCCAAAAATTGATTTAATCTTCCCCAAATCTCATAACCTGACCTATTCATAAAAAAATGGCGATGAGCATTTTTTTACCATATAGGCAAACCGATATGAAATTCAGATATGGTCTGTGCTCCCTTCAGATTTTTAACGCCATTCTTCGCACTGTGTTCTCGGCGCTTGCGCAACTCCCCCCGTCCGTGGGTGATCCTGGTCATTCATAAAATATGGTTGCTTTTCCAACGCATTTACCATGATCGGCTCTCTTATCATTCTCAATTCATTAAGAACATACTTCTTACGTTAGTACATGCAATAATTTTACTTTATGCAACCATATTTTACCTTTTAGGCGAGCCGATCTCACAGCATCTGCATTGTTGCAGGGTATTTGCGGTGAAGGACCACAGCTTCATACCCTGCGCCTCGCATCTGCTGCAACCTCGACTCGTGAATAATCCAGGTTAATTAACCTCTTTCCTTAACCTTGACATAAACATCGTGATTGGTTAACATATTTCTAAATCTATGATAAAAAATCCGTTATCAAGGGGTTAGACGAGCTCCTATTATGGGAAAAAACAACACACAGGCCTCGGGAAAAAAGATAAAAGTCCTTATCTTCAGCACATCAGATCTCATATTAGCCGGTATTTTGAATGCTTTAGAAAAAGGACCGGAAATAGAGATCATCGGAATTGAAAAAAGCACGATAGATTCTCTTTTAAGTGCCATAAAAACAAAAAAGCCGGATGTCATCCTCTTTTCTAACTCAGACCCTCTTCCTAACATCAAAGAAATCTGCAAAGCCATAAAAGATATTACAGGAGACCAAAAAAAATCCAAGTTGATGCTCATTGGAAATATTCCACCGCAGGAAGAAATCGTCGGGCTTATGAATGCAGGAGTCAGGGGCTATTTTGACCTGAATGAACCTTCAGGCCAACTTGCAGACGCAACGAGAAGCATATTCAAAGAAGAAATATGGCTGCCAAGAGACAAAATGAGCAGTATTATGGACAGGATCATATCTGTTGTGGGTAGAGATTTGAAAGAAAAAACCCTTGACCAACTCACACCCACTGAGTTTAAGGTGTTGAGACATATCGGACAGGGAAAAAGCAATGAAGAAATTGCGGTTGATATGTTTATAAGCAAAAATACGGTGAGGTCACATATAAAGAGTATCTATGCAAAACTCGGAACGCACAGCAGACTGCAGCTTGCATTGTATGCTATTAACTCAGCTCTGTTTTAATCTACTTTTCGAGAGGCAATTATGACAAAGAAATCAAATCCAAAAAAAGAAAACAGCAATAATTACGATATATTACTGAACAGAAGGAAAGAATGGAGACTTGACATCCCTATCTCAGCTACTGTTAAGGGAAAGCTGCCCACAGGAAAAAATTTCAGTGAAAAAACAAAAATCAACAACATAAGCTCTGGAGGTGCGTATTTGGGTCTTGATGCAGGAATAACCGTGGATACAAAACTCATGCTTTTTATAGAAATCCCCTCCAAGCTGACTGACGGAAAAAAAACAAAGCTTTCTTTATCAGGCCATACTGTGCGGATAGAAAAAGCAGAAAAAAAAGACAAAAAAAACAATGTCGCTGTCCGCTTTGATAAAGAATACAAATTTCTTGATTGACCCAAAGCCATAAAATTTTAAAGGAACCTCGGAAAAAGCTCCAGAGATGAAACACCGTATGCTCACCGCCTCTTTAACCGGAGGCATCGCTACGGGCAAATCAGTGATTGCCATGGTTCTGGAAGAATTTGGATGCTATATCTTCCATGCTGACAAGGAAGCTCATTGTCTTATGGAACCGGGAAAAGCGGCTTATAAAAAAATTGTCCGCCACTTCGGAAAGTCCATCTTGAATGAAGACAAAACCATTAACCGCCCCAAACTCGGAAAAAGAGTCTTTTCAGACAAAAAACAGCGCCAGTTTCTCAACTCATTGATACACCCGGCTGTTCATAGACAAAGAATACAGCTTATTAACAAACTCGAAAAGGAAAAAAAATATAAAATTTTCATCTCTGAAGCCGCTTTAACCATAGAAGCAGGCTTTGCTGATTTTTTTGATAAAATTATTGTGGTTTACTGCGGCAAAGACATACAAATAAGGCGTCTCATGGAAAGAGACGGTATATCCGAGGCAGAGGCAAGAAAAAAAATCAGTTCTCAAAAACCTCTTGAAGAAAAGAAAAAATATGCTGATTATCTCATAGATACGTCAGGTGATATCTCTTCGGCTGTCGAACAGGCTGAAAAAACCTACAGAAATCTTTATATGGATTACATTTCCCTAGCCTGACCTATTCATAAAAAAATGGCGATAATCATTTTTTTGTTTCGACTTGTGAATAACCCAGTAGGGCTAGCTGATACTTTTTATGGCTGCGGCTAACAAGGGAATCATTATTTCATGATGGCCGATAAAATAAAATCCCTCCCCTTTTCCTTCTTCAAAAGGCCTTCCTATAACATTTTGTAAAGGTCTGTAAAGGGTATTGAAATCAAAGACAGCTGTGTAGAAATGATTGAGTTTTCTGCCTCTGTTCCTAACATAGGACAAAGCTTTGAGGAAAACCTCAGGAAGCACTACAGCGGATCCTATGTTCATGTAAATTCCTCCGCCTTCAAGTCGTTCGATTAAAGAGCAAAAAAGGAAAAAATCATGCAGGGATGTTTTTCCAATCGCTTTCCCGCTTACATTGGGATGAAAGTGAATGATATCCGTCCCTAATCCGACATGAACCGTCACAGGGATGTTTAACTTATAGGCGGATGAGAGCAGACTTATCTCTTTATAGGGAAATCCTGAGTGATAAATCATTTTTCCGACCGATTCACCCATACCCAGGTCTTCCTTGCTCCCCAGGTTTATGGCACTATTGAGAGCCTCTCCGGTCTCTTCTGCCATTCCGAAAGAACCATCTCTTATTTGAGTTTTGACCTCTTCTGATGTCCTGCCGGCAAAAGCTATCTCAAAGTCATGGATAATACCGGCCCCGTTCATGGCTAAAGCGCTGATCCAGCCTGTCTCCATTAAATCTATGACCAATGGATTGAGCCCGACTTTTATCAAATGAGCGCCCATTGAAAATATGATAGGTTTGTTTTTTTTACGGGCTTCTTTGATAAGATGTACCAATCTTTTAAAATCTCTGCCGGCCAACAAGTCAGGAAGGTCTTCAATAAAATCCTTGAAGGAATCCTCAGGACTGAATCTCCGTGCAAAATCTTTATGAGAAACCTTGCTCTTTCTCGACTTTAAGGAATAAGTGTTAAGACCCTCAGGCCATAGCGGATCGATCTTGTATTTGCTCATCATGTCTCCGTTTTTTCCATAATAATACAGGTGAAAAAATACTTCAATGAAAGAATAAGATGAAATTCAGATATGGTCTGTGCTCCCTTCCGACTTTCATCAGGCAAGCTGGTTCTTCAGCCCGCTGATTTTTCCCAGCGAGTAAAATCAGCTTATTCCTCGGCTCGCTCTCCTCTGCGAGGAACCATGCCCGCTCGCCTGCGGATGACTTTAGAACCAGCCAGCCTGCCTGAAAGTCCGGATGAAGCTTGAGGGAATTTATCTAGCTGTAATAGAATAATTCCTTGTGAAAATCGGATGTGGCTGAAGCGACATTGAAGATTTAGCCTTCGAATGAGGCTTTTCGAGGGTACCCGGCAAAGCCGGGCGACGAGTATGTCTGACCCACGAACGGGGGGAGTTACGCAGGAGCCGAGAAAAACGAAGAAGAATGGCGTTAAAAATCTGAAGGGAGCACAAGCCACATCTGATTTTCACATCGGCTCGCCTGTAAGGTAAAAGCTGCCGATAATAAAATAAAAATATAAGCATCAAGAAATGTAACAATCTTATATGGTTTCTTAGAGAACTATAAAAATGTAGATAACGGCTTAACTGTGAATAAGTTATCGGCAGCTTTTATGAATAATTCAGGTTAGGTGATGTCTTTAAGTTCCTGCCCAGGTTTGAATTTTATTCTCTTCCCGCCCTGGATCCTGATCTGCTTGTTTCTCCGGATATCTCTTCCATAACCTGTCTTCTTTGGAACCACCTTAAGGCTGGCGAATCCCCTTATCTCTATCTTTTCCCCTTTTTTCAGGGATTCCTTTATATGGTTCAGAATAGAGTCAACAATGACCAAGGAATCGCCTCTGCTAAATCCTCCATTTTCTTCAATTTTCTGAACGATATCCTTTTTAATCATTATGACTCTCTACGTCTCCTTTTTACTAAATAATTAAATATTGCATATAAAAAGTCAAGACAAATTATTGACTTGCTCAAAATACCTTTTTATAATGAAAAAACAGTGAAAAAACTCCTCTTTACACTTATAAGTATCACCCTATTAGCCCGTCTTTCCTATCCTTCTATTTTGAGGATCACTGTAGACGCTCCGATCCACCCCATAACCTCCGAATACATAATCAAATCAATTCAAAAAGCTGAAACAGACAACGCCAGCCTTTTGATTATGAAACTCAACACCCCGGGCGGACTGGATACTTCTATGCGGGAAATCATCGAAAAAATCCTTGGTTCGAAAGTCCCTGTGGTGACCTATGTCAGCCCGAGTGGTTCCAGAGCCGCTTCCGCAGGCTTTTTCATCGGAATCGCAAGCGATGTCTTTGTTATGGCCCCCGGAACAAATACAGGGGCCGCACATCCGGTGGGAATTTCTATAACCGGACAAGCAATGGATGAAACCATGGCAGAAAAGGTTACTCACGACGCGGCGTCCTATATCAAAAGTATTGCTGAAAAAAGAGGGAGAAATGTCTCCATGGCTGAGGATGCGGTTCGCAAGAGCTTATCATACACCGAAGAAGAAGCATTCAAGGGAAATCTCATCGATTTCATTGCCAAAGATGAAACAGAGCTCATTGATAACCTTAACGGGAAAAAGATAAAAAGATTTGATGGAACTGAAAAAAGCTTATCTCTGGATGAAGAAATAATTATAGACCTGCCCTTGTCTCCCAGGCAAAAATTCTTGCTGACCATCTCAAATCCGAATCTTGCCTATATTCTGCTCATGCTCGGACTTCTGGGCCTTTACTTTGAATTTTCAAACCCCGGTGCGATTCTCCCTGGAGTCCTGGGAGGAATCTGTTTGCTATTAGCTATATTTTCCTTCCAAATACTCCCAATAAATTATGTAGGACTGCTTTTAATCTTATTAGCCATAGGACTGTTTATTTTAGAGATAAAAGTCCAGAGTTATGGTATCCTATCTGTGGGAGGTATCATAGCCATGCTCGTAGGTTCTATTATGCTCATCCAGGCCCCTATTCCCGAACTACGGCCCAGTCTGAACTTCATAATCCCAGTGGCCGTAGGTCTTTCTCTCATCTTTATCTTTCTGATATTCATTGCTGTCCGAGCCCATTCAAAAAAAGTTTTCACCGGAAAAGAAGGACTAGTCGGAGAAATAGGTACGGCTTCCACCAGGATAAATCCTGAAGGGAAAGTTTTTGTGCTGGGGGAAATATGGAATGCGGAGTCTGAGGAAGACATTCCAAAAGGCTCAAAAGTCGAGATTATCGGAGTATTTAAAAATCTAAAAATTAAGGTCAAAAAAACAGATCACAAGGGAGGGTAAAAATGTTAACAGTTCCTATGATAATCGGAGGGATCATCATCCTCTACATATTGAATGCCATAAAAATACTCAAGGAATATGAACGAGGTGTTATTTTTCGGTTAGGCCGTGTTCTATCTAAGCCCAAAGGACCGGGATTGATTCTGGTGTTCCCGCCTATCGACAAAATGGTGAGAGTCAGCCTGCGTATCGTGACTATGGACATACCGGCACAGGATATCGTCACAAAAGACAATGTTTCCATCAAAGTGAACGCAGTGGTGTATTTCCGGGTAATGGATCCTCAAAAAGCGATTCTTGCTGTTCAGGATTATCTTTATGCAACCTCTCAGCTCGCCCAAACAACGCTTCGCAGTGTTCTTGGAGAAAGCGAGCTTGATGAAATCCTTTCCGAAAGAGAACAGCTGAACAACCAGCTTCAAGAGATCATTGACAAGCACACCGATCCATGGGGTATTAAAGTCCAACTGGTTGAGACAAAACATGTAGACCTGCCTGAAAATATGATAAGAGCCATAGCGAGACAGGCTGAGGCAGAACGCGAAAGAAGAGCTAAAATCATTCATGCGAAGGGAGAATACCAGGCTGCGGCTAACCTCATCAAAGCAGCGAATGTCATCTCTAAGAATCCGCAGGCCCTCCAGCTCCGATTTCTCAGCACACTTGCAGAGATAGCCACTGAGAAAAACTCGACTATTGTGTTCCCTCTTCCGCTGGATCTAATCAAAGCATTTGTGACTGCTAAAGAAAACGAAAAGAAATAGAGTACTATGAGAAATAATGATTACCGCGAACTTCAGATCTCCAGTTCTATGCTGGTTTTTGTTTTCATAGCTATAATCATTCTAGGAATAGTCATTTTTCTTCTGGGAGTTTCCGTAGGGAAAAAACAGGCGGTTATTACAAAGGAAACTCAGTTCTCTGCTGTCCCCATTGAAGAGGTCAGGAAAGAAAAACCTGCAGCGCCTGAACAAGATAAAATAAACCAGGAAATCGCTTCTCACGCTGAAAACAAGCATAAAAAGGAAGAACCTGTAGAAAAAGCAGAGACCACACCCCCTAAAAGTCAAAACCTCTACTATATTCAGGTCGGGGCTTATAGTGATAGAACCTCCGCTCTAAAAATAGCTGAAAAATACAGCGGAATGGGGATTAAATCCCGGATTATAGACCCTTACCCGACGGACCGCAGAACCATATATCGAGTGAGAATCGGAGGTTATGAGACCAGAGAAGAAGCCGAAGAAGTCAAAAAGAACCTTATGGAAAAAGAAAACAAAAAAAGCAGTGACTACTTCATCATCAAAGGTTCAATCTGACAGGAAGAATTATCGGCTGAATAGAGAGATATAGATTGAGAATCCGGGTTCCGGATATTCTTCTTGCTGCATCATGCGGCGTGATGACAGGGCTGGCTTTCCCTAAAACAGAACTCTTTTACCTTGGATGGATTTCTCTTGTCCCCTTGATCTATCTTCTGCTTAGAATGAATCCGGCTCAAAGTTTTGTTTTGGGCCTTATCGCAGGATCTTTGTTTTATGCTGTGCTTCTTTACTGGATTCCAGCTGTCCCAATGCACTACGGAGGACTTTCTCCGGGTCTGAGCCTACTCATTTATATCCTTTTAGTGCTGCTGCTGGCTCAATTCTGGGGATTTTTTGCCCTTGCCGCCTCTTTCTGTTCACGGTCTATGCGGAAACTGATGATTCTCGTTATCCCTTTGCTTTGGATCTCCATGGAATTCATAATGACCTATCTTTTCACAGGTTTCCCTTGGGGACTTCTGGGGGCAAGCCAGTATAAAAACATTTGTTTCATACAGTTTTCCTCAATAACAGGAGTGTACGGGCTTTCCTTTATCATGGTCCTGTTTCAGAGCCTGATCGTTTTTGCAACAAAAACAAAGAAAAAGTTTGTTTACATCTCTCTGTCATTACTCATGATTCTGGCTTTTCATTTTGGTGGTTTTTTATCTTTAAAAGAACCTGTTCCGTCTGAAGACACCTTTACCGCTGCTCTAATACAGGGAAACACTCCATCCAGCACCGATTTTTCCACCCAGCCTTTTGAAAAGACCTATGAAATGTTCCAAAAACACCTGAATCTCAGTCACCTGGCCTATGAAAACGGTGCTGAGTTGATTATCTGGCCGGAGCTCTCTGTCCCTCTCTGTTTTTCCTGTCAATTCCAGCCTTTTATTGATTTTTCCGAACAGCTTTCGCGATTTTCACAGCAGACTGGCTGCACTTTGCTGCTTGGAACAAGCGAGACAGCGTACGCTCTTGAAGGCCCTTTATTCTATAACGCAGCGATCTGCTTGAGTCCAGACCGTCCTTTTTCTCATTATTATAAACAGCATCTTGTCCCCTTCGGAGAATACACTCCGTACAAAAAAATCTTCTCCTTTATATCCAAATTCACCCACGCCATAGGGGAACTGACCCCAGGAAAAAATTACTCTTTGCATGAATTTAAAGGCATTCCTTTTGGGTCTCCTATATGCTATGAGATCATTTTCCCTCCTCTTGTGAGAAAATTCCCAAAAATGGGAGCTGAATTCCTTGTGACCATCACGAATGACGGCTGGTACGGAACAAGCGCTGCCCCGTATCAACACTTTTCCTTAGCTGTTTTTAGAGCTGTTGAAAACAGAAGGTACTTATTAAGAGCAGCCACGACCGGAATAAGCGGAGTTGTTGATCCTTACGGCAGAATCATCGCCAAATCAGAACTGCATACACAAACATTCATAAATACAGAGATCACTCCCAACCGGTCTCTCACTTTCTATTCAAAATACGGAGATATTCTGCCCTGTACCGGGTTGACTTTATCAGCCGCATTCCTTATCCTTTCCTTTATAAGAAGGAAAAATGAAAGAAAAAGAAGACCTGAAGCCAAAAAAAACCGTAGCTGACCTTAAGTCTAACGCCAAAAAACTGACCAGAAAATTTGAAGATCTCAGAGGGTATCTTTGACCCAGACCACAAAATAAGCCGAATCAAAACCCTTGAAAAAGAACTTTCCTCCCCTGACGTTTGGAAAAACCAATCAAAACTCAAATCACTTCAAAAAGAGAAAAAAAGAATAGAAGACAGCATTGCCTCATATAAAAAAATAAAGGAAATCAAAGAAGAAATCGATGTCCTTCTGGAATTGAGTTCGGAAGGAGAAGATATATTATCCGACCTCAGTAAAGCCGTCAGCGACTTTCAAATCCTCATTAATAATGCAGAATTGGAGATCCTGTTTTTCGAAAAGGACGACCCGAGAAATGCCATCCTTACCATCCACCCGGGCGCGGGCGGTACAGAATCTCAGGACTGGGCTGAAATGCTGCTGCGTATGTATCTCAGATACGCAGAAAGAAAAAATTTCACATCAAAAATACTGGACCTTCAGCAGGGGGATGAAGCTGGTTTGAAAAGCGCCACCATTCAGATCGACGGAGATTATGCTTACGGTATTTTCAGACAGGAATCAGGAGTGCACAGGCTTGTGAGGATCTCGCCCTTTGATGCCAACAAAAGGCGCCATACATCCTTTGCTGCTGTTTTTGCTTACCCGGAAATCGATGAAGACATAGAAATCGATATTTCACCGGATGAAATAAGAGTGGACACGTACAGATCTTCCGGACGGGGAGGCCAGCATGTCAATGTCACTGATTCCGCAGTAAGGATCACTCATATCGAAACAGGAATCGTGGTTCAATGCCAGAACGAAAGGTCTCAACATAAGAACAAAGCTTCTGCTTTAAAAGTCCTTAAATCAAGGCTGTATGAACTGGAAAAAAGGAAAAAAAACGAAAAGCTCGAGAAGCTGGAAGATGCCAAATCTGATATAGCATGGGGGAATCAAATCCGTTCCTACGTGCTCCATCCTTACCAGATGATCAAGGACCTCCGGACAAATGTTGAAACAGGGGATACAGAAGGCGTACTTGACGGGGATCTGGATGAGTTTATTAAAGCAAGCTTGATCCAAAGAAAAGAAAATCAAAAAGATTAGAAAGTTAAGTTTGATTTTTTCTTTTGGCCTGGTCCCACAACGCTTCCATCTCATCAAGAGACGCCTTCTCTATATCAACTCCCTTTTCTTTCAGTTTTCTTTCAATATAATTGAATCTCTCAATAAATTTTTGATTTGTCCTTTTCAAGGCCACTTCAGGATTCACTTTCAAATGACGTGAAATATTGGAAACAGCGAACAGAATATCCCCCATTTCTTCAAACACACTGTGTTTATCCCCTGATGCAACAGCTTTTTCTATTTCCTGGATTTCTTCCTTGAGTTTTTCTACGACATCTTCGGGTTTTTTCCAGTCAAAGCCAAAGCCGGAAGCCTTTTTCCCTATTAAAAACGATTCCAGCAAAGCCGGAGAATGTTTGCCTCCTCTTTGAAGCGCAAAAGCCTGTTTTTTTTCCGCACTTTTCTGCCTGTTCCATTCCTTCCTGACCTGGTCGGGTGTCTCCACATCCTTGTTTCCGAATACATGAGGATGCCTTCGAATCATCTTATCATTGGCGCTGTCAAGGATATCCAAAATACTGAACAGACCTTTTTCCTTATAGATCCTTGCCAAGAAAACGACTTCCATGATCACATCTCCGAGCTCTTCTTTTAAAGCACTTTCATCACCGGAATACAACGCTTCTATGGCTTCATACACTTCTTCCAAGAAATAATCAGCTATGGATACTTCATCCTGCTGTCTATCCCAGGGGCATCCCTCATCTCCCCTTAATACATCAAGAATGTTCACAAGTTTTGAAAATCTTTCCCCGGCTTTTTCTTGTTTAGGCATTCATATCTCCTTGAATATATTCAGTCGTTATTGTAATATCTTTTCTTGGTTTTCAAAGAAACCGAGGTTATATTTAACACTAAAAAAAACAATTTATTCAACAAAATGGACGAAAAAAAACAAAATAAAGAACCCATGCCCTTGCTTGATTTCAGTTCCCTCATGCTTCCTTTTTATACTCAAGCTCTTATAAAGCTGGGACAGATCACTGATCCGATCACAAAAAAGCAAAGTGTGAATCTTGAATTAGCAAAAAGACTCATCGACCTTCTTGATCTGCTGAAAACAAAAACTCAGGGAAATCTTAATCCGAACGAAGAAGAACTTCTCAATCAAAGTCTGTATCAGTTAAAAAGCATTTATCTGGGAAAAAGCAAAGACAGCACGGCTTAATCATATGCAAATCTTCACAAATCTTTCTGAACTCACTGATTTAAAAAAAAAGACGGCTGTTGCCATTGGAAATTTTGACGGTGTTCATCTGGGGCATAAGAAAATACTGGAATATTTGAAAAAGACAGCTGAAGAGAACGACCTCAAATCAGTTGTGCTTACTTTCTCGCCTCACCCGGAGAAATTTTTCAAAAAAGATAAATTTCTGCTTATTCAGCCTTATAAAGAAAAACTGAATATGATAAGCCGGTTCCAGGTGGAAACAGCCGTGGTTCTTTGTTTTGATAAAAAAGTGTCACTGCTTTCCCCGGAACAATTTATAGAAAAAACACTCATTGACCCCCTCCGCTGCAAATCCATAGTGGTCGGGAGTAATTTCAAGTTCGGAAAAAACCGCAAAGGGGACGTCAACCAGCTCCGGAAAATTGCTAAAAAGAATCACATTAAACTGCACTCCATCCCTCAGGTTTCTTTACAAGGGGAAACCATAAGCAGCAGTAAAATCCGTACGTTACTCCTTAATGGGAATATCGAAAAGGCGAACAGGTTTTTGGGCCACTCTTATAAGTTATCAGGAAGGGTCATAAAAGGCTCATCTAGAGGACGCCGCATCGGATTTCCCACAGCTAATCTAAGGCCGGATAATGACATAATCCCCCCAGGAGTCTTTATCACAGAATCCATAATCGGAAGCAAAACCTATCCTTCTGTGACAAACATCGGGTGCTGTCCTACATTCAATAAAGACCGAACTCATATAGAATCCTATATCATGGGCCTTCAGACTGACCTGTATGGCAAACGAATGGCACTCCTTATTCTAAAAAAAATCAGAGATGAGAAAACATTTGACTCTCCTGAACAGCTTCAAAGGCAGATTGAAAAAGACATTCGCATCACCGAACAATACTTTACAAAACAGAAAAAACACTGAAGAGACAGGAACGAATATCCTTGACTTTTTTCGTCAGTTATTGCATCTTCTTAAGAAAATAACTAGAGATTTGAAACCTAAGCCTCACCTAAACAGACTGACAGCAGAAAAAGATGTTTTCACCTAAAAAGGAGTTAAAATGAAAGAAAAAATCAAAGCCAGAGTCATGGATTCCAAAAAAATAAAAAGAGCTTTTAACAGGATGGCCACCGAGATCACGGAAAAAAACCGAGACCTGAACAATCTTGTCATAATAGGCATTAGAACGAGAGGAGTCCATATTGCCAAACGAATTTCAAAGCTGATTAAAGAATATGACAATGTTGAAGTCCCTGTAGGAATACTTGATATAACCTTATACAGAGACGACTTTTCCGAGCTCGAAGACAAGCATATTGTAAAAAAAACAGAAATAAATTTTTCCATTGAAAACAAGGATGTGCTTTTAGTAGATGATGTGCTGTTCACTGGCCGGACCATACGGGCTGCCATGGACAGCCTGATCGATCTCGGACGCCCCAAGACCATTCAGCTCCTTGTTTTTATCGACAGGGGGCACAAAGAACTTCCCATACGGCCTGATTACACGGGAAAATCACTCCCCACATCCAGAAGAGAACAGGTTAAGGTCAAATTGAAGGAGATCGACAAAAAAGACGAAGTCCTTATTACAGAACCGGGAGGAATAGGATAGGAGAAAAGAGTGAGCTTTAATAAAAAACATCTTTTAGGCATCCAGCATCTCACAAAACCTGAAATCCTCACAATTCTTGACACTGCGGAATCCCTCAAAGAGATCTCAAAACGTGAAGTAAAAAAGGTCCCTGCATTGAGAGGAAAAACCATTATCAACCTCTTTTTTGAGCCCAGCACAAGAACGAGAAGCTCGTTTGAGCTTGCAGCAAAAAGACTCAGTGCAGACATTTCCAGCTTCTCAAAAGCATCCAGCAGCACTGTCAAAGGGGAAACGCTAAAAGACACGGTCCTTAACCTGGAAGCAATGCAGACTGATGCTCTGATCATTCGGCACTCTGCTTCCGGAACCCCCCATTTTCTGAGCACATTCTGCCGTTCACACATAATAAATGCAGGAGACGGGACCCATGAACATCCCACTCAAGCACTGCTGGACGCCTTCACTATAAGGGAGGAAAAAGGGAAATTAAAGGGACTTAAAGTGATAATAGTCGGAGATATTCTTCACAGCCGTGTGGCCCGGTCGAATATCTTTCTTCTAAATAAAATGGGCGCAAAAGTAGTCCTTGTGGGCCCACCTGCTCTGGTTCCGCCACAAATGGCCCGATTGGGGGCACAAGTCGACTACAATATGGATAGAGCCGTAAAAGATGCAGATGTCATCATGATGCTGAGGATCCAACTGGAAAGACAGCAGAAAAATTTCTTTCCGTCCGTCCGGGAATACAGGAGTCTGTTCAGTCTCACTCCAAAAAGATTTGAAACCGCCCGTAAAAATGCCATAATCATGCACCCCGGGCCTATAAACAGGGATGTTGAGATCTCGACACAATTAGCTGATTCTTTAAAGTCAGTCATACTTAAACAGGTTGAAAACGGAATTGCCATAAGGATGGCGGTCCTTTACCTTTTGCTAGGAGGAAAAGAACGTGATGTTACTGATTAAAAACGGACATATCATAGATCCTTACTCCAGGTTAGATAAAAAATCCGACATTTTGATAAAAAACAAAAAAATCGCTGACATAAAAGAAAATATAAGTTCCGTCGATAAAAAAACAATTGACGCCTCTGATAAGATAGTTGCTCCGGGTTTCATAGACATGCATGTTCATTTAAGAGATCCGGGTCAAGAACACAAAGAAACCATAGAGACAGGTTCCAAGGCAGCAGCTAAAGGAGGTTTCACTTCCATTGCCTGCATGCCCAATACAGTCCCTGTTAATGACAACTCAGGCACCACAGAATACATAGTATCCAAAGCAAAAAAAAGAGCATCTGTCAATGTATTTCCCATAGCTGCTGTGAGTATGGGGCAAAAAGGCGAACTTCTCACTGAAATGGCAGATCTGATCAAATCAGGGGCTATCGCCTTTTCTGATGACGGATATCCTGTTTCTAACAGCCAGTTAATGCGCCGGTGTTTGGAATACGCCAGAGAACTGAACACACTCATCATCGAACACTGTGAAGACCTTGATTTAAGCTCTGGGGGAGTCATGAACGAGGGCTACCAGTCCTATCTGCTTGGCTTGCGGGGAATCCCGGATTACTCTGAAACAGTCATGGTCGCCCGGAACATAATCCTGGCGGAAAAAACAAATTCCAGGCTCCATCTGGCACATTTGAGCACTACGGGCTCTGTCGAACTGATCAAAGCCGCTAAAAACAGAAGGCTGAAAATAACATCTGAAGTCACGCCTCACCACCTTTTTCTGGACGACTCCCTTCTTGCCGGTTACGACACCAATCTGAAAGTCAACCCTCCCATCAGAACCAAACAGGACAATAAAAGCCTCATAGAAGCAGTCAGACGAGGAATAATCGATGTTTTTGCAACGGATCATGCACCTCATTCCCCTGATGAAAAAGAAGTTGAATTCAGTGAAGCCCCGTTTGGAATAAACGGACTGGAAACCGCTGTCTCCCTTATCCTTGACAAGCTCGTGAATAAAAATATCATTTCCTTGAACAGGCTTGTTGAAATGTATTCCTGCAACCCAGCAAAAATTCTGGGATTGGAAAACAAGGGCAAAATTGAAATCGGCGCTGATGCTGACCTTACCATTATTGATACTGAAAAGGAAATCACTGTGGATGTCAACGCGTTTCAATCCAAAAGCAGAAACAATCCTTTCCACAATTGGAAGCTGAAGGGTTCTCCGGTCATGACCATTGTGGGAGGAAAAATCGTGTTCTCTTCCCTAAAACAGAATCCCTCCGCAGAATAATAAAATATCATGGATTTAAAATTAGACAGGCTGGAAAAAAAAATTGGCTATACGTTTATAAATAAAGATCTCCTCGCCCAGTCTCTCACTCACAGCTCTTATGCCTATGAACACCAAAAAGAGATAAAGGACAATGAAATTCTTGAATTCCTGGGAGACTCTGTATTAGGCTTTATCCTGTGTGACTTTCTCTATAAAAACTTTCAGGGGCTTTCAGAAGGAGAGTTATCAAAACTCAAATCCGCAGCAGCCAGCACCAATACCTTATCCCTTTTTGCAAGGGAAATAAAATTGGATAAGAAAATGATGCTGGGCAGAGGAGAGAAAAAGAGCGGTGGAAGAAATAAAAAGACCATTTTGGCCGGGATGTTCGAAGCGCTTGTGGCCGCGCTCTATCTTGACGGAGGAATCAATGCGGCTAAAGGACTGCTTGAAAAACAATTTTTGGATTTTTTTAAAAAAATCGATATGGACCATTTTTTAATAAACAACTATAAATCAGCGCTCCAGGAACATCTCCAGAAAGAAAACCTTCCCCCACCCACATATAAAACAGTAAGAACCAAAGGTCCTGAACACAATAAAAGATTTACAATCGAAGTATTCTCCAACAAACAACGTCTGGGGAAAGCCACAGGCTTATCAAAAAAAGAAGCAGAGCAAAAAGCAGCACAAAAAGCGATAAAAACCCTTCTGAACAGGAAATTCAAATCACTGACCTCTGACACCTTTATTATAGAAAAAAAGGATGATTGATTCATACACATTCGGCCGAATGGTCATAGAAGGAAAATCCTACACAAAAGACCTGATTATTTATCCTGACATGGTCAAATCTCCCTGGTGGAGAAAAACCGGCCATTTATTGACTCTCAGCGATATCGACGATGTCCTTTCTAAAAATCCGGACACACTCATCGTTGGAACCGGTTATATAGGTCTAATGAAAGTGGATGAGGAAGTCAAAAAATACGCCGAAGACAATGGAATCAATCTTATTATCCAGAAAAGCAAACAAGCTGTCCAGACCTTCAATCAAAGGCATTCAAAAGCAGGCGTTTTTGCGGCCTTCCATCTCACCTGCTGATTCTGGTTATTCATAAAAGCTGCCGATAACATATCCATAATCTTGCCTGTTCTCTACATTTTTTTTGTTCTATTAGAAACCCTGAAGTACTATTTCATCTCTTGATACTTATGCTCTCATCTCATTATCAGCAGCTTTTACCCTTCAGGCGAGCCGATCTGAAAATCAGATATGGCTGATCGCTCACTAAAGATTTTTAACGCCATTCTACGAGCTGTATTCTCGGCTTTTGCGCAACTCCCCCCGTCCGTGGGTCAGACATACTCAAAGCTCAGCTTCGCTGAGTTCCCTCAAACACAGCTCTCCGAAGGCTAAATCTTCAATATCGCTTCAGCCAAACCTGATTTTTATAAGGGGTCCGCTTTTCCAGTAAGATAAATAACCTCACATCTCATCTCAACTTTCAGGCAGGCTGGCTGGTTCTGAAGTCATCCGGAGGCGAGCGGGCATGGTTCCTCGCAGAGGGGAGCGAGCCGAGGAATAAGCTGATTTTACTCGCCGGGGAAAATCAGCGGGCTGAAGAACCAGCCTGCCTGATGAAAGTCTCCCTTTAATCTTTGCTCATGAAAGCAGCCACAAACTGCATACCGGGGATATTGCTGAAAGTGATCTTGATAATGGCGGTGATCGGCACAGCCAGGATCATACCGGGCAATCCCCACAGCCAGCCCCAGAAGAAAAGAACGAAAAGAACAACCAGAGGACTGAGCCCCAACCCATGCCCCATGAGTCTCGGCTCAACAAGATTAGCCATTATGATCTGGATAGTCGTGAGGATAACCAATATCCAAAAAGCAGGCCATAGAGTTTCGAACTGGAATATGGCGATGGTAACAGGAAAAACTGTAGCAATAAAAGAACCTATATTCGGAATATAATTAAGAAGAAATGTCAAAAATCCGAAGATTATGGCAAAATCCACCCCAAAAAGAACGAGCGCTACGAACGCAAACACTCCCGTGAAAAAACTGACAATTGTTTTTATGACAAGATACTTCTGCACCTGTTTGTCAACATTGTTGATGATAACATTGGCTTTTTGTGCTCTTTCTTTATCAAGATATTTCTTGACTTTCTTTTTGAGTCTTCCTCTTCCGGCTAAAATGAAAACCAGAAATATCAGCACCAGAAAAAGGTTTGACACAAAAGAGAAAAACGGTCCCAGAGTAGAGCTGAGAATTTTCCCTATCCTGTTCAGATCGAACTCTCCCAGCCAATCAATGGTACTGATTTTTAGTTGAGGGAGATCGAGTTTTGTGAAAATCGATGTCAGTATACTGTTCATCTTTTCCCCGTATTCAGAAAATCCTGCTGCAAATGTTCTGCCTGTTGAATAAAAAAGAGACCCTAGTAAATAGAGAATAAAAAAGGTGAAAAGAAGAATAAAAATAATGGCGATAGTTCTCGGTATCTTGATCCTGGTAAGAAAATCCAGTGCAGGATAAAGTATAAAGGACAGGAAGATGGCAAGGAAAAAAGGAAAAAGGACAGGCTTTGCAAGCCTCAAGACAACACCGATTAAAAAAGCAACAATGATAACCAGTGATACGGTGGCAACTTTATTATCTTCCATTAGTACCCCGATGAACACAGCCATTATAGTAAAATCCGGTATCTTAATCCAGTCTTTCTTTCATTCTGTTTGAATCATCTGGCCCGGCTGGATTATGGCGCTTTGCCCAAATATCACCTTAAAAGATTATTGACATTGTGTCTCAATAAAAACTAAAATTAAAAAAAAATGAAAATTCTCATCGCTGAAGACGATGTCATATCAAGCAGAGCCCTTGAAGGCTGCTTGAATAATTGGGGATATAAATCTACGGTCACACATAACGGCGATCAGGCTTGGGAAGCCTTTCAATCCAATATGCGTACTGTTCACAGTGATGAAAACAAGTCTTTCCGCATTGCTATACTTGACTGGGAAATGCCGGGTATGGACGGAATCGAACTCTGCAAAAAAATACGCCGCCTGTCAAAGGAAGAAAAAGAAATATATGTCTACATAATAATACTGACAGGAAAAGACCGCCAGGAAGAAATCATAAAGGGCTTATCAGCAGGAGCTGATGATTATATCACCAAGCCTTTTGATTTCATGGAACTGAAGGTCAGGCTAAAAAATGCGGAAAGAATCATCCTTGCTCAGGAAAAAGAACGCCAGCGCGCGACAACTGACAGTTTGACCCAGCTGTGGAGCCGAAACAAAATCATTGAATTTTTAAGTGAAGAGACAGAAAGAGAAGGAAGGTACGGGGAAGCAACAGGCCTGATCATGGTGGACATCGATTTTTTCAAAAAAACAAACGATACTTACGGACATCTTGTCGGTGACCAGGTCCTGAAATCAGTAGCAGACAGACTCAAAAATTCAATGCGGAGATATGACAAAATAGGGCGCTTTGGAGGAGATGAATTCATTGCTGTTTTTCCAAGATGCGGAAACAAACAGATAAAAGGCGTAGCCGAAAGACTGAGAATATCTGTTTGCCGAAAAAAAATAAATACTGATGCAGGCCCTTTGAAAATAACCGTCAGCATTGGAGCCACCTGTTCAGAAAATCTTCCATCCATATCCTGCGAAAAACTTATCAAAAGCAGCGACGACGCTCTTCTCAAAGCAAAAAACAAAGGCCGGAATACTTCAGTCATTACCCCCATAGAAACAAAACAGCCCCGGGCAGATCAAGACAAAGGATCAGGCAGGCTATGATTATTCTTTCACATTCTCTATCATCTCGGATAAGTACTGTTGTCCTGTATCCTCGAAAGAGTCATTGATTTCCAATACGCCAAAAATATATTTTCCTTTCCGGGCTAAAAGAATGTTCTCATAATAACGGTCTTTTATATGAAAGCCATAGGAAGTCTCTTCGATTTCCTGGTCCTTTTTGGCATCTACATATTTCTCTAGCATCTGTTTGGCTTCCAACTCATCCTTCCCGGCCATAAGAAAGCAGCTGAACTCATTGCCGGCCAAGCGATAATCAGCGGTAAATCCAGAATGGAGAAAGTCATATCCTAAAAAATTACTCAAAATAAACCGTTCCGAATTTTTGACCAATCCCTGTTTTGGAAAGAGTTCTATCTCTGAAGGGAATTGATGTTCTCCCGGGACCTTTTCTGATATCTTTTCCGAAAAATTCTTTAAATAACCACCTGCCTCATCACCGCATTCGAATGACATGAGCTTTGCATAGTATCTTCCTGCCAAAAAAATCAATGTTCCCTGTTCTAAGTATCCCTGCGTTCCAATGGAAATAAAATGGCTGTCAGGATACCTTTCCAAACTGTAGATTCCAAAACCATTTTTGTCATCTCCCATATCATAGATTTCTAAAACCACATCACAGTCGTTGTCTCTGACCTTATACTCAGCGACAATAAGTTCCTTGAATCCATACGAGATGTAACTTTCCGCAGCTCCGTTTATATACTCGAAAAGATTCTCCGGGTGGTAAACTTGCGGAGAATCCACAAGAGTCCAGGATTCTAATTCGGGAAGCAGACTTTCAACGGAACTTTCCTGCTCCATATAGGCCGGTCTTATACAAAGAAAAAATATCAAAAAGGATTCCATTAACAAACAAAAAGGATGGTTTCTCTTTAAATCCATGCTGTCCTCTCATCAGCTATTATTTATCCCTAATATAAGCACAAACAGCCTTTTGAGTCAATTGACATAAAGCCACATTCGTTGTAGTTTTAAAGAAAGAGAATGTCCAAAGTCATCATTGTTAGAACCAAAAATATATCCAAATCAAACAAGGAGATAAACTCCGAAAAACTCAATAATTTATATAAGAGAGGATTCCATCTGCTGACCGGATTCAAGGACAGCAAAAACAGTATAAAAACACTTTTGAGCACAGATAAGAAAACAGGAATAAAGATAAACACCATTGGCGGAAGAAGCCTTTCCACCCGGCCTAAAGTGTCCCTCTTTCTCGCGGATCACCTTATCAAAGGAGGTTTTCAGGAAAAAGACATATTAATATGGGACAGAACAAACCGTGAACTCAGAAGCGCTGGCTACAGGCTGAATATGAACCAGGGAGGAATAAAGATTTTCGGAACGGATTCAAACACCATAGGTTACGATAAAGACCTTACTGTTCACCGGAGCATAGGCAGCCGGTTCTCCTCCATCCAATCTGACATTATCTCACAATCAATAAGCCTGGCCATCCTTAAAGACCACGGATTAGCCGGCATTACCGCTGGTATGAAAAACTACTTTGGCTCCATCCACAATCCAAATAAATATCACGATTATAATTGCAATCCTTTTGTGGCTGACCTGTTTGACACAGCTGCAATAAGGGGAAAACACAAACTCACTGTCATTGATGCCTTGACAGTACAGTTCCATAAAGGGCCGGCCTACCATTCCCTCTGGACAGAAAATTACGGAGGCTTGATTATGAGCACAGATCCTGTTGCTGCTGACTACATCGGCTGGCAGGTCATTGAAGAACTGAGAAAAAAACACGGTCTCCCCTCTTTAAAGGAAGAGAACAGAGAGCCTCTTTACATTAAAACTGCAGAGGAGTTAGGTCTGGGCTCAGCAGATCCGGCAAATATCAGTATAATAAAAGAGGAAATCTGATGAAAAGACGGAATTTTCTGAAGTTCTCAGCTGCCGCAGGGATAACTCCCAAAAGATGCCTTCTCCCTTTTGCATCCGATCTTTTTTCTTTCTCCAATGAATCAAACCTATCAAAAGTTGAAGCCAGATATTACAAAAAACTCCCTGACAGAGAGATTGAATGCCAACTCTGCCCTCGGTTCTGCAAACTGGGGGATAAAGAGAGGGGCTACTGCGGAGTCAGGGAAAATATGGGAGGAACATACTACACGCTGGTTTATGGAAAAGCCTGCGCTGTTCATGTGGACCCCATTGAAAAAAAGCCGCTTTTCCATTTTCTGCCAAAAACCACTGCCCTTTCCATAGCCACCGCAGGATGTAATGTGAACTGCAAATTCTGTCAGAACTGGGAGATCTCTCAAGTAAGACCTGAACAGATCACCCATATTGACCTTCCTCCCGAATCAGTCGTCAAAACAGCGCAAAAAAACAACTGCCCCAGCATAGCGTACACTTATTCCGAGCCTGTCATATTTTTTGAATACATGTACGACACTTCCCTGGAAGCCAGAAAAAAAGGAATTAAAAACGTTGTGATAACCGGAGCTCATGTCAATCCTGAACCTTTCAAGGACCTTCTGGAAGTGGTGGACGGAGTCAAGATAGACCTTAAAGCGTTTAACCAAGACTTCTATACCAAATATGTCAGAGGCAAGCTCCAGCCTGTTCTGGATGCCGTTGTGACTGCCTCTAAAAGTCAGGTGTGGCTGGAAATCGTCTATCTTGTCATCCCCACTTTAAATGACACCCCTTCGGAAATACGTCAGATGTGCCGCTGGATAAAAAACGAAATAGGTCCTGATGTTCCCCTTCACTTTTCCCGCTTTTATCCTAACTATCTCATGAAAAATCTTCCTCCCACTCCTATATCGACTCTGGAAATCCTCAGAAACACAGCTCTGGAGGAAGGCCTGAATTATGTGTATATTGGCAATATCCCGGCTCATGAAGCGGAAAACACTTACTGCCCTCACTGCGGTAAAATCATTGTAAACCGAACAGGCTATCTTATAGGTAAAATAAATATTGAAAACGGGCGGTGCGTATTCTGCGGCCAAGAAATTCCCGGTTTCTGGTCCTAAATTGAACGAATGATCCATTCCCGGGTGAAGAGGAATCAAGGCATGAAAAAGTCAATTTTCCATCATCAAATACATTTTTTACTCCCCTCTTTTATCCTCGGGTTTATGGCTCTTTCTTTTCAAGTGCTTATCCTTCGGGAATTTTCCGTTCAATTCGCAGGCAGTGAAATAACATTCGGCATTATGCTGGGAGCATGGCTTTTCTGGACGGGAATAGGGAGCCTTTCAGGTTCCCTTTTTAAGTTCTCCATGACTAAATTTTCAGGACTTTACTATCTGGTCATACTTGTTTTTCCCCTCTGCTTTATAGGGCTCAGAATGATTCGATTTATATTCAAAGAGAGCCCGGGTGAACTTATGGGGCTCTTTCCTATGCTCATCTCAGCTCTCTTCATTTCTCTCTTTATGTGCTTTCCTTTGGGAGTTCTTTTTGTTTTCAATACAAATTTTCTAAGCGGAAAGGTCTCCAAAGTCTATCTTTTTGAATCTATTGGTGCAGCTTCAGGGGGAATTATCGTTTATTTCTTTCTTGTTCCCCATCTCTCTAACTGGAAAGCCGCAAGTTTGATAGGAATGGTCTGTGCTGCCGTCATCTATCTTGTCTTCCCAAACAAGAAACAAGCCCTATTTCTTCCTGTTGCTGTCCTAGCTCTGGCTGCTTTCTGGATCCTTGACCTTCCCATGCAGGAACTCTACTGGAAACCTTTCTCCCTTGCGGCAAGTCAAGACTCTCCCTATGGAAAACTCCAAATCGTAAAAATCCAAGAACAAATCACTCTCTATAACAACCACTCCAAAGGTTACACTTATCCTGATCTGTCATCAGCCGAAGAAGCGGTGCATTTCGCAATGCTTCAAAAGTCCGGGACAGGAAATGTTTTACTCATAGGAGGAGGGCTGTCCGGAAGCCTCAGCCAGCTCCTCAAATATCCTGATATAAATATTGATTATGTAGAGCTGGACCCTGAAGTCATCCGAATATCTTCCCGTTTTCTCCCTGAATTTGAGAACCATATCCGTAATCATCCCCGGATCAGTGTCCATTACGAAGACGGAAGGGTTTTTATATCAAAGACAAAAAAAACATACCATGTCATCATTTTAAACCTTCCCCCTCCTGAAACAGCACAGCTTAACCGGTTTTACACTCAGGAATTTTTTCAAATCGTCAAAAAAAAACTCCACCCTGAGGGCGTTTTTTCATTTCAGGTTCCCTCGGCTGAAAACTATATCAGTCCCCAGCTTCAAGATTTTTTAAGCTGCCTTTATTTCACTCTCCGTTCTGTATTCAATGAAGTGAAAATCGTGCCGGGAGCCTCAAATATCTTTCTTGCTTCCTCATATCTCAATGACCTCGACCCGGATAAACTCAGCCAAAAAATAAAGGACCTTGGCCTCCACAACACATATGTCTCTCCTTATCTTCTGCAAGCCCGCTTATCTCCTCAGCGGGTTCAGTCTCTCAGAGAAAAAATCGTGTCCGGGAAAAAACAGGTGAACAAAGACCTTTTCCCTATCAGTTATTTTTACAATTCAGTACTCAGAAGCACCCATTTTAAAGGGGTAGAGATCCAGCTCCTTTCATTCCTCTCCGAGAAAGGTCGTTTCTGGATCCTGGATTTTCCTCTGATTGTGTTTGCCGCTGTCTTGATCATCATAGGGCTCAAAAAGAAAGAATCCTCTTTTTACCTGACCCCATTGATCCTTATAGGACTTACGTCCATCGCTGTGGAAATCATAGTCATCATCGCTTTCCAGACTCTTTACGGGTATATCTATCATACCGTATCTCTTCTCTTTGCCTCTTTCATGGCAGGGATGGCTCTGGGAGCCTATCTAGGCACCAAGATAAAGAATGTTGATCTCAAGCATTTGATTGTTGTTCAATTCCAATCCCTGATCCTTTTGCTTCTCTTATTCCTTTTTCTTAAACAAACCCCTCCTCCTCTTTTCTTTCCCGTGTATCTCATTTTTCTTGGATCCATAGGCGGAGAGATGTTTATCATATCAAACCAGCTTTACCTTAAAAAAGGTCTGCACTACGGATTGGGCTACGGACTTGACTTGATAGGTTCTTTTCTAGGGGCTATTGCCGTCTCATCCATTCTCATTCCTTTAGTTGGGCTTCCCCTTGTTCTTCAGTACTTATTTCTGGCCGGTTCATTCTGTCTTCTGCTTCTCATTTGGGGAAAAGTGAAGCTGGAATTCAAGTCATAATATTTTTTTGATAAATTCTTGACACAATCTTTCAATTATGCTTCACTGTAGAGTCTTATTTTATTAAAATATTTTTCATAAAATGAGCACTTTTTTAATGGAAGGAAGAAGGAAGATCGAATGAAAACCATCATTTCCCGCCAAAAAATCAGAAGTCCTTTTGTTGCCAAAGTGGAAGAATTAAGCGGTCAAAATCTGCTTGCCTGCTATCAATGCGGCAAATGCTCTGCAGGCTGTCCAGCCATTTCTCAGATGGATCTTCCGCCTAATCAAGTCATCCGTTATGCCCAATTGGGCCTTAAAGACGAGCTGATAAATTCCAATACCATGTGGATTTGTGCATCCTGCTTAACCTGCAATGTCCGCTGTCCTAAAGGGATTAATATCGCTGAAGTCATGGAAGCCTTAAGACAGGTATTGCTTCGCCAGCGGAAAGATCATGTGGATATCAACAAGCTCTCCACCAAAGAAAAGTCAGAACTTCCTCCCATTGCTTTAGTGGGCAATTTTAGAAAAACGACCTCGTAAATATCTATGAGATCACAAAATTATCTACAAAGGAATCATAGAGATGAAACTGTCTTATTACCCTGGATGCACACTCAAGAATCACGCCAAAAATTTCGAAGATTCAGCTTTATGTTCTTTAAAAAAGCTTGATGTGGGGGTTGAAGAGCTGCCCCGATGGAACTGCTGCGGTACGGTTTTCTCCCTATCCACTGACGACCTTATCCATCATGTGGCCCCTATCCGAAATCTCATTCGTGTCAAAGAACAAAACAATAACAAAGTCATGACTCTCTGTGCCATGTGTTACAACACCTTGAAAAGAGCCAATCAACGAGTCAAAGACAATCCCGAAGACCTACAAAAAATCAATGATTTCATGTATCGGGAAAAAATCAAATATGAGGGAGATGTAGAAGTGCTCCATCTTCTGGAAATTCTCCAGAACGACATCAAGCTCGAGAACATAGCCAAAAAAGTAAAAAAGCCACTTAAAGGATTAAAAGTAGCCAGTTATTATGGCTGCATGTTGGTCCGACCCAAAAATATTGGCTTTGATGACATGGAAAATCCAAATTCCATGGATAACCTCATGTCTGCACTGGAAGCTCAGCCGGTTGAATTTCCATATAAAACAGAATGCTGCGGCGCTTACCAAACTGTAGACAATCAAGAATTGGTGGCAGAACGAACCTTTCAAATTCTTTCTTCAGCTCAATCTCAAGGAGCGGATGTGGTTGTAGCGAGCTGTCCTCTTTGTGTGTTCAACCTTGATCAGCGTCAGAAAAAGACCCGTCAAATTTATCCAGAATTCAAAAATATCCCTGTTCTCTACTTCACACAGCTTTTAGCCATCGCTCTCGGCTGTGCCAATAAAAGTTTGAGGTTAGATCTTCATTACATAGATCCCAACCCTATTTTAAAGGAAAAAGGATTAATTTGAGGTACAAATGACTTATTTTGGAGATTTAAAACCAATAAAGGGTGAAATCCACATCGAAAAAGAACGATGTAAAGGATGCGGATTTTGCGTGGAATATTGTCCACGGGAAGTGCTTGAATTATCTGATGAATTCAATAAAAAAGGATATCACCCCCCTTATATTAAAAACGAAGATAATTGTTGCTACTGCCAGCTTTGTGAGACAATATGTCCGGAATTTGCTATTTTTGTAACCATAAAGAAAGAGGAGGATGAAGGTGAAAAAGTCCAAAGCAGATCCTAAAGGAGTCTTAACGGGTTCCCACTTTATGGATGGAGACTACGCTTTAGCTGAGGGAGCCCTTGCAGCAGGATGCCGCTTTTTCGGAGGTTATCCCATAACCCCCTCCACAGAAACAGCTGAAAGATTTTCTGAAAGAATTCCTGTAGTTGGGGGAGTCTTTATTCAGATGGAAGACGAACTGGGCTCAATCGCATCTTTAATAGGAGCAGCTTGGGGAGGACTCAAAGCCATGACCGTGACTTCCGGTCCTGGATTTTCTCTGATGCAGGAAAACATTGGTTTGGCCTGCATGTTAGAAACTCCTCTAGTCATAGCCAACGTCCAGAGAGGAGGGCCTTCAACCGGCCTACCCACCCTGACCAGTCAGCAGGATATGATGCAGGCGAGATGGGGTTCTCATGGGGATTATGAAATCATTGCCCTTTCCCCAGATTCCCCGCAGGAATGTTTTGATATGACCATCAAAGCATTTAATCTATCAGAATTATTCCGTGTTCCGGTTTTTGTAATGACAGACGAATGTGTGGGGCATATGCATGAAAAGGTGGTTATACCTCCAGCCGAAGAAATAGAGATTGTAGAGAGAAAGTGGTATAAGGGCCCTAAAGATAAATACCTGCCCTACAAATGCGATTCTGACGGAATCCCTTTCATGGTCAAAACAGGACAGGGATACCGTTTTCATATTACCGGACTGACACACGATGAAAGAGGATATCCCCTCCTTAATGCAGAATGCCAGAAAATAAATGTGCAGCATCTCATAGACAAAATCAAAAATAATGCGGACAAAATCATAGAAATGGAAGAGGAACAAATTGATGGTGCTGAAGTCATAGTCCTTTCCTATGGTATTACATCCAGAGTAGCGTTCAGAGCCGTCCAGCAGGCCCGAAAAGAAGGGATCAAAACAGGGACTATCCGCTTAATCACTGTATGGCCTTTCCCGGAAAAGAAAATCGAGGAACTGGCAAAAAAAGTCAAAGCTATCGTGGTTCCTGAAATAAATGCCGGCCAGGTCTTTTTAGAAGTGGACAGATGCTCCAGAAATAAGTGCAAAGTGGTGAGTGTTCCCCATTTAGGAGGATGGGTCCATAACCCAGATGACATCTTTAAAGCAATCAAGGAGGCCGTAAAATGACAGAAAAGAAGCAGCCGCAAAGAAATCCGGTAGAAAGAATACTGCGAATGGACAGGATGCCTCATATTTGGTGCCCAGGCTGCGGCATCGGGACCGTGGTCACCTCCTTTGCAGAGGCTTTGAGGAAAGAAGAGACTGATTTGGATAATATAGTTGTGGTCTCAGGAATCGGCTGTACAGGCAGAGTGGCCGGATACATGAAATTAGATTCTTTCCACACCACTCACGGAAGAGCTATCCCGTTTGCTACAGGACTTAAACTGGCAAATCCAAAAACTAAAATCGTCGTATTCAGCGGAGACGGCGATATAGCTGGGATAGGAGGAAATCATCTCATCCATGCAGCCAGACGAAACATGGATATGCTGGTCATACTGGTTAATAATTTTAATTATGCCATGACCGGAGGCCAGGTGGCCGCCACTACTCCAATAGATGCCAATGCATCCACAGCTCCGTTCGGAAATTTTGAATATCCTTTTAATCTTCCCCACCTTGTGGCATCAGCCGGAGGGACTTATATTGCCCGATGGACTGCGCTTCATCTAAGAAGAGTCACAAAATCCATTCAAGAAGCTTTGCACCGAAGAGGTTTTTCTTTTATTGAAGTCATCACTCCCTGCACGACTCTTTATGCACGGAGAAACCGTCTCGGGGATGGCCTGAACTTACTTAAGTATTACTATGACAATTCTGAAATCCAGCATAACGCTGATACCAAAGACCTTGATATCACATATCAAGGAAAGCTTATCGTTGGCAAATTTGTAGACAAAGAAAAACCCACTTTCCTGGATGCCATGAATCAGCATCTTTCTAAAGTTCTGGGTGACAAATACACACCTTATGGAGAAGTAAAATGACTGAGATAAGATTTTCTGGTTATGGAGGCCAAGGAATCATAAGATGCGCTCTGATAGGAGGGAAAGCTCTTTCCATTTATGGGGGTAAGTTTTCTACCATGAACCAGAGCTTTGGACCGGAAGCCCGTGGGGGCGCCTGCAGTTCTCAACTCATTGTTTCTGATGAAAGAGTCCTCTATCCTTACATCACAAGACCCGATATATTGGTATCTATGTCTCAGGAAGCCTATGAAAAATATCAGAATGAACTCAAGGACAATGGTCTCCTCATCACTGATACTGATTTGGTTAAGCCTAAAACAGAAAGAAAAAACATTACACATTATTCTGTACCTGCCACCAGATTTGCTGAAGAGCTGGGAAACCGCATCATTGCTAACCTGGTCATGATGGGCTTTTTCACAGCTGTCACCAAGATCACCACACCGGATGTCATGAAAAAAGCCCTCCCTGGTCTTGTACCTGACAGATTTCTTGACCTGAATAAAAAAGCCTTTGATAAAGGATATGAATACGGTTTAGAAGTTCTTAAAGAAAAAACTCAGTAGCAATACAGTCATGAAAAAAGATAGAAAGGTTCTAGCATATATTTACAAAATAATCATTAAAACAAATGACTACTAATAAGGTAATGCAATGAAAAAACGGACAGGAGTTTTCGTATGCCATTGCGGCATAAACATAGCAGGTACAGTAGACGTTAAAGACGTCGCTAAAGAACTATCTAAGTATGAAGGCGTGGTCCATGCCGAAGACTATGTGTATATGTGTTCGGATCCGGGGCAAAAACTGATTGAAAATGCCATAAAAGAACACAAACTTGACAGTGTTGTGGTAGCCTGCTGCTCCCCGAGCCTGCATGAAAAAACATTCAGAAACGTAACCCAATCCGCAGGCCTTAATCCTTACCAATGTGAAATCGCAAATATAAGAGAGCAGTGCAGCTGGGTTCATAAAGACAAAGAAAAAGCCACATCCAAAGCCAAAAAAATCGTTAAAAGTATTGTACAAAAAGTCTTGAGAAATGAATCCCTGGAACCCATATCTGTCCCCGTCACTAAACGAGCTCTGGTCATAGGCGGAGGCATCTCAGGCATTCAGGCCGCCCTAGATATCGCAGACGGAGGACATGAGGTGATCCTGGTGGAAAGGTCTCCTTCCATCGGCGGACATATGATCCAATTATCCGAAACCTTTCCTACTCTTGACTGCTCTCAATGCATCATGACCCCAAAAATGGTGGAAGTGGCAAATCACCCAAAAATAAAACTCATGACCTATAGTGAGATTCAAGAAGTTACTGGATATGTAGGTAATTTTAAAGTGAAGATACTAAAAAAACCCACCTATGTCGATCCTGACGTCTGCACTTTATGCGATGAATGCACCAAAGTATGTCCGGTGGTGGTTCCCAATGAATTCGATGAAGGATTGACCGGAAGAAAAGCCATCTATATTCCATTCCCCCAGGCCATACCAGCCACATACACTTTGGATATTGAAAACTGTCCGGGCGTGCTGCCTATTGCCTGCGGCAAATGCGCTGATGTATGTGAGCCCAATGCCATTGATTTTGACATGAAACCCGAAATCGTGGAAGAAGAAGTCGGCGCCATTGTGGTGACAACCGGATATGATCTCTACAGCAAAAAAAACATGGCTGAATACGGCCGGGGAAAATATCCTGATGTATTGGACGGTCTTCAGTTTGAAAGACTGCTGTCTGCTTCAGGGCCGACTGCTGGAGAAATATTAAGGCCTTCTGACCATAAAGTGCCTAAAGAAGTGGTCTTTATCCAATGCTGCGGCTCCAGAGACCCTGAGCTGCACAAACCTTACTGCTCAAAAATTTGCTGTATGTACACAGCCAAGCATGCCCTGCTGTACAAAGAACATGTCCCTGACGGCCAAGCCTATGTTTTTTACATAGACATAAGATCAGGAGGCAAAAATTACGAAGAATTTGTTCAGAGAGCTGTGGAGGAAGAAGGAGTTGTATATTTAAGAGGAAAAGTATCCAAGGTTTTCCAAAACAACGGAAAAGTCACTGTTTGGGGAGTGGATACTTTGACCGGAAAAGATATCGAGATCAATGCAGATATGGTGGTTCTGGCTATGGCCATGGAACCTTCTCATCAAACAGATGAACTGGCCAAACAATTAAAAATTGCTTTAGATAAAGATGGTTTCCTTGCTGAGGCTCATCCAAAATTAAGGCCTGTAGAAAGTGTCACCGGAGGACTTTTTGTAGCTGGCGCCGGACAAGCCCCCAAAGATATTCCCGAAGCTGTGGCTCAAGCAAGCGGGGCAGCCAGCAAAGTCCAAGCCATGTTTTCCGGAGATGTGCTTCACCAGGAACCCATTGTGGCGGCTGTGGACGAAGAACTGTGCAGCGGATGTAAACTCTGTATTCCGATCTGTCCCTATGATGCCAGAGTTTTTGATGAAGAAAAAGGCATCGTTTCTGTCAACGAAGTTCTCTGCGAAGGCTGCGGTTCGTGCATTGCTGCCTGTCCATCCGGTGCAGCTCAACAAAAGAACTTTACTGATGACCAGATTTATTCTATGGTTAATACAATTCTGGAAGGAGATTAACCCAAAAAAATGGAGGATTATATGAACAAGAAAATGAATATAATGGACAGAATCGCTGACTCAGCTAAATCCGTAACCACAGGTGTTGATGCTAAAGATATTGAGCATTGGGTGACCATTTATGTAATGGGGAGAGCCTATGAAGTCCCGGCTGACCTCACCATCCTAACGGCCATGGAATTTGCCGGATACAAATTTGTGAGAGGAGTGGGATGCAGACAGGGCTTTTGTGGAGCTTGCTCTACAATATATAGAAAAAAAGGTGACTATAAACTGCAGACAGGTATGGCCTGTCAAACAAGAGTTGAGGATGGGATGTATCTGGTCCAAATACCTTTTGTCCCTGCAGAAAAAGCTATTTATGATATTTCAAAAGAAAGCTATGATGTCAATGCTATTCTTAAACACTATCCAGAAATTGCCCGTTGTGTCTCCTGTAATACCTGTACTAAGGCATGTCCTCAAGATCTGGAAGTCATGGATTATGTTCAGGCCGCCCTAAAAGGAGACTTTAAAAAAGCGGCTGAAGAATCTTTTGACTGCATCCAGTGCGGACTCTGTGCAGCAAGATGTCCTTCAGAGTTAGTCCAATATCACATCGCCCAGTTGGCAAGAAGAATGTACGGGCGATATGAATTTCCAGAGCCCGATTATCTCAAAAAAAGAGTCAAAGAAATAGACATGGGCAAATTCAATAAAGAGATGGAAAAAATTATGAAAGCTAGCAAAAAAGAACTCGTAAAGCTATATGCTGAAAGAGAAAGGGAATCAGACTAGCAATAAGGAGAAAAAAATGGCTGAAATGAAACTTATCGGTGGGTACCCGGAATATATGCGTAAGTCTATAAAAAAGGTCGAAGAAACCAGGATGAAGAGAAAAGACTACACTCCCCCAGCATTCACTCCGGAAGAACAAAAGGAAGTGCTCCAACTTCATCCGGACTTTGCTCCAGGTGGAAAAAGAAAATTATCCATTGGGCCCAATAAAGGAGACGTCGGCCCTATTGAGGTATTGGATTTGCTTGAAGCCTATCCTCTTATCGAAGAAAAAGATGTTAATCTTTCCAACATCGATTTCAGCACTGAAATCCTTATAATCGGCGGAGGACTCGCAGGAACCACTGCTGCAATTTGGGCTAATGAAAGCGGTGTTAAAACCAAAGATATCCTTCTCACCAATAAATTAAGACACGGTGATGCCAATTCAATCATGGCTGAGGGAGGAACTCAAGCCGCGGATAGACCTAATGATTCTCTGTTCCGCCATTATCTAGACACCATTGGCGGAGGGCATTATGCTAACAAGCCAGATGTTCTCAATGCCTTGGTCAATGATGCCCCTTTTATCATTCAGTGGCTTTTAAAACTGGGAGCTATTATCGACCGCGAAGAAAACGGAGATTTTGTTGAGAAATGGGGAGGAGGAACTTCCGTAAGAAGACTTCATTCCTGCAGAGACTACACTGGGCTTGAGGAGTTTAGAGTCATAAGAGACGAATTTCGAAACAGAGAAATCCCCTGTATCGAACATTATCCTACGGTTGAGCTGCTCACAAATGGCAAAGGAAGAGTCACGGGCGCTGTTCTCTGGAATATTGAAACAGGAGAATATAAAATAGTCAAATCCAAAGCCACCATTTTGGCCACAGGCGGCTTTGGAAGACTTCATATCAGAGGTTTTCCCACAACCAATCATTATGGCGCCACCTGTGATGGAGTTGTTCTGGCATACCACGTCGGCGCTAAGCTGAGAGACATAGATACAGTCCAGTATCACCCCACCGGTGCTGCCTATCCTATACAAATCGTTGGCTATCTTCTCACAGAAAAGCTCAGGAGTTCAGGGGCTCAGCCCGTTAACAAAGACGGAGAAGCTTTTGTATTTCCTCTTGAACCGCGAGATGTTGAGGCTTCTTCATTCATTAAAGAATGTTATGTTAAAGAGAAAGGAATCACCACTCCTACAGGACTAAGGGGTATCTGGCTGGACACTCCCCTTATCGAAATTAAAAACGGAGACGGATACATAGATAAGGCTTTCCCTGGAATGAGAAGAATGTACAACAGGTTTGACATCGACATTAGAAAAGACCCTGTTCTGGTCTTTCCTACTCTCCATTACCAGAACGGAGGAGTCGAGACAGATCCATGGGGCAAAACAAGTGTTGAAGGCCTCTGGGTAGCCGGTGAAGTCTCCGGAGGCGTGCACGGCAAAAACAGACTCATGGGGAATTCAACTCTTGATACCATGGTCTTTGGACGAAGAGCGGGGATATCTACGGCAGAATATGTTAAAAACAACAATACCACTCTAAAGCTAACTCTGGAACACACCAAAAAATACATAAAACAGCTCAAGGATGCTGGAATAAAAACTGATAGAAGAGCTCCAATCCTTCTTCCTGATTATAGAGGAAAAGCTGTCTTAGCCCGAATGATTGATGTTTTCCAATAAAAGGTTAGCTTTATAAACACCCAATTCAAAGTGAAATCATATTTAAGAGAGGCTGCTTAGAGTTTCTTTTTTCTGTTTACTGACTTATCCGTCTACTTCAAAATCCCCGCCTCGGCGGGAATCCTCAGAGTCTTCTTCTTGAGCGAACTTCTGCTCCAAAGCAATTATTTTAACCAGGCTTCCAGGATAGTTCTGCTTCTTTTTTTCACCATAGGGATTAAACTGAACTCCGGTTTGATATTTATAGCTTTTGCCCGGATTGGCTGCAGACCATCTGACTTTACCCAGGATCTCTAAAGGAATTCTCTCTCCTGGAACAGATACTTTCATTTTTATTTTTGCATTTATATCAAGCTTATTCTGGCATAAAAACCGGAGCCCTCCCCTGCTGATATCAAGTATAGGGCAGAACTCCTCGTCATACGTTCTTTTTAATTTTGGAGAAAAACGGAAGACTTTATAGTTAACTGTAGCGCCTGGTATTTCAAATCGAATGCAGGCTCTTCTTTCTATTCCCTTTTTTTCCATAAGAGACTCCTTTTCGAATTCCCTTTAATCATCTTCTTGCCAATCTTCCTAAATTTATAACATATCCTCTGTAAAAGTCAATCCTTTATAAATTATCCATATCCACGATTTGGTTGATCGGCATTTTTTATAAATTATCCATATCCACGATTTGATAATTTACGAGTCGAAATTGCTGTAGATGCGAGGCACAGGGTGCGAAGCTGTGGTCCTTCACCGCGAGTACCCTGTAACGATGCAGATACAGTGAGATCGGCTCGCCTGTAAGGTAAAAAATGCCGATAATAAGATAAAATAGGCCATCTATCATTCATCTCAATTGTCAGGCCTAAAAAATAAACAACAATAATTATAAAAATTAAGTCTAATAATGAATAATGTATCGGCATTTTTTATAAATTATCCATATCCACGACTACTTGGGAATAGTCCGCAACCCTTGAAAACAGCTGGCTGACAGCCCGAAGAAGCGCAAGCCTGTTTTTTCTTATCTTCGGATCATCTGCCATCACCAGGACATGATCGAAAAAGCTGTCTATGGTTGATCTGATCTCAAGTATATAATTCTGGGCTTTGCTGAAATCCCCTGTTGATATCAAAGGCATTATTTTTTCCTTCAGCGTGGAATAATCCGTGTACAGTCTTATTTCTTCTTTTTCGATAAAAAAGTCCGAATTCATGCTCCTTTTCGGCTGCCCTCTGAGTATGTTGTTCACTCTCTTAACAACAATGATCAATGAATTGAACTCCGGGCGGTCCTTGATCGCATCCAGAGCTTTCAGCCTGAGATAAGAATAATATATATTATCAAATCCTGCTCCAAGGGCTGCATTAACCAGATCATACCGATAGCCCTGTTTCTCATAAAGATGGCTGAGGCGGTCCTTAAAAAAGGCTTCACAGTATTTTATGATATCCTGACTGGATTTATCTAAAAGATTTTTGTATTCAGAGATCGCCTGATGGACCAAACAGGATAAGGAAAAGCTCATTTTTTTGTCAAGAATAGTCCTGCATATACCTTGAGCGTTTCTTCTTAATCCAAAAGGATCTTTGGACCCTGTAACTTCTATCCCGATCCCGAATGCTCCTACTATGGAATCAATTTTATCTGCAATAGAGAGGATGGCCCCGTTCAGAGTGGAAGGAGAAGGATCGTCCTGGCTGGTCGGCTGGTAGTGTTCATAAACTGCTTTCCAGACCTGTTCCGGGTAGCCCTGCTCTTTCGCATAAAGGCCTCCGGTTTTTCCTTGAAGAGAGGGAAACTCTCTGACCATTTCCGTGATCAGATCCACTTTACACAGCTCAGCAGACTGCAGCAGATACTTGTTTTCTTTAACACCTGTCTTATTTGAAAGAAATTGAGCGAGCCCTTTAATTCTTAACGTCTTCTCTTTATAATTTCCCAATTTTTCCTGATAAAGAATCCTGCTGAGAAGGGATCTCTTTTCTGCCAGAGGTTTTTCTAAATCATGTGTCCAGAAAAAACGCGCGTCCTCCAGTCTTGCTTTCAGCACTCTTTCGTTCCCTTTCTTTACAAGCAGCTTTTTATCAGGGCTTCCGTCAGAAACACCAAGAAACACAGGAAGCTGTTTGTTGTTTTTATCCACTACTGAAAAAAGGTTCTGCCCCACTTTCATGGCTGTACTGAGGACCTCTATGGGTAATTTCAGATAATCCTTAGGGAACTCCCCCATGAAAACATAAGGATATTCCACGTCATAAGTGACCTTATCCAGAAGTTCTTTATCAGGATATACTTCTGCATCCAGAGGAACGAGCTTTTCCTTTACCTGTTCTTCAATCCTTTTTTTTCTTTCCCCAGCATCTATAATGACCCTTTGTTGTTTGAGTTTGGATAAGTATTCCTTAAATGAGCTGACCTCGATTTTCTCCGGAAAAAACAGCTTATGCCCGTATGTATAATGAGTTGCTGAGATATTTCCGACTGTGAATGGGATGGGATTCCCATCGCCCAAACAAAGAATATTTTTAATCGGCCTGGAAAAACGCAGGGTACTCTCCCCCCACCTCATCATTTTGGGAAAAGAAAGCTCTTTAATCAGCTCCGGAAGAATATTTTTCAGCAGTTCGACAGCCTTTTTCCCTTTGATTGATTTTTTGACCCCGACATATTCGCCTTTTTCATTTTTTATGATCTCCAGGTCACTGACTCTAACCTTGTTTGCCTTAGCAAATCCTTTAGCTGCAGAGGTAGGATCGTTGTTCTCATCAAATGCGGCTTTTTTGGGAGGCCCTATAACGACTTCCTCTTTGGGCTGCTGCTTTGATACGATCTCAGCATACAAAACCAGCCGCCTGCATGTCCCGAAGGTCTGAATATCTCCGGGTTCGTCCGTCTTGTCAACCAGGTGAGCATCCACGAGCTTTCTGTGAAGCCCTTCTTTTAGCTGGTCCAAAGCTGTTTTCACATGAAGAGCCGGCATCTCTTCTGTATTTATCTCCAGTAAAAGTTCCATACGAACTAAGACTCCTTTCCGGCCGTGTATTTTTCAGTTATTTTTATAACCAGGGCTCTTATCTGGGAAATAGTCTTGACTCTCTCTGTCACACTGATGGCGCCGCGGGAATCGAGAAGATTGAATATATGCGAACATTTCAAACACATATCATAAGCGGGAAAAAGAAGGCCTTTTCGTATCAATCTTCTTGCTTCCCGAACATTCATCGAAAAGGACGTGTGCAGCGCATTGATATCGGCCTGGTTGAAATTGTACTCTGAAAATTCTTGTTCCTCCAGAAGTCTCAGGTCTCTGTATGTCACATCTTCGGACCACTTCAAGTCATATATATTATCGACCCCTTCCAGAAACATTTCCAGCCGCTCAAGCCCATAGGTTATCTCCACGGGGACCGGGAACACTTCCTGCCCTCCGGCCTGCTGGAAGTATGTGAATTGGGTGATCTCAAGCCCATCCAGCAGAACCTGCCATCCGACTCCCCATGCACCTATGGTGGGCGACTCCCAATTGTCCTCGTCAAATCTGATGTCATGCTCCTCTAATCTGATTCCCAGAGATTTCAGACTTTGCAAATACCTCTCCTGAATATCTGACGGAGACGGCTTCATGACAACCTGATACTGAAAGTGTTTCTGGACTCTATGAGGATTCTCTCCGAACCTCCCATCCGCGGGCCTTCTGGACGGCTGAACATAGGCCACATTCCAGGATTTCTTATCAATGACCCTGAAGAACGTATCCGGAGTCATGGTCCCTGCCCCAACCTCCACATCATAGGGCTGTGCCAGGTAACAACCCTGAGCAGCCCAAAACTCCTGGAGCTTCATAATCAGATTTTGAATGCTCATGGGTCTCTTTCGCTCAGGGCTCCCATCTCAGCTTTGGATTTCTTGCCGCAGCTGTCTCATCCAGACGGCGGACATAAGAATTATGAGGCGCTGATTTCAATATACCGGGGTCCTCTCTGGCTTCTTCAGCAATCTGCTTCATGGCTTCAATGAAGGAATCCAGGTCAGCCTTGCTCTCCGTTTCTGTGGGCTCTGTCATCAAGGCCCCGTGCACGATCAATGGAAAGGACATGGTCGGAGGATGGACTCCCAGATCGATAAGCCGTTTGGCAATATCAATATTCGATACGCCGTATTGCTTTTGATACTTATCTGAAAAAACACATTCATGCAGAGTGGGGGTTTTGTATTTCAAGTGATATTCTTTCTCCAGGCTTTTCCTTATATAATTAGAGTTTAAAACCGCGGTTTCTGAAACCTCTCTCAACCCTTCCGGCCCCAGGGATAATATATAAGCCAGTGCCTTTACCGCTACCAGAAAATTTCCGTAAAAACTGTGGACGCGGCCGATGCTCTTTGGACAATCCTCGTCAATAAAGTACTGGTCGTCCTTGTTTTTGACTCTGGGTACAGGAAGGTAAGGCTCCAATATTTTTTTAACCCCCACTGGTCCGGCTCCTGGACCTCCCCCTCCGTGAGGGGTGGAAAATGTCTTGTGCAGATTCAAATGTATCGCGTCCACACCCATATCACCGGGCCGGCAGATACCCATGAGAGCATTCATATTCGCTCCATCCATATACACAAGCCCTCCTTTGGAATGGACGACCTCAGAGGCTTCCTTGATCTGGTTCTCAAAAACGCCCAGCGTGTTTGGATTTGTGATCATTATGGCTGCCACATCTTTATCCATGTTATTGGACAGGTCATCCAGGTCTATAGTCCCGGAATCATTGGACTTTATTTCCTTGACTTTATAACCGCATATATGCGCGCTTGATGGATTGGTGCCGTGGGCTGAATCCGGAATAAGAACAAACTTCCTTGGATCTCCCCTCTCCTCCATGCAGGCTCTGATCAGCATCATCCCTACCAGTTCCCCCTGAGCTCCGGCAGCAGGCTGAAAAGTAAATGCATCCATTCCCGTAACCTCTCTCAACACATCTTCCAGAGTCTTAAGTACCTCCAGATTACCTTGTGACATCTCCGGGTCTGCGAAGGGATGGGATGTTATGAAATTTTCTATCTGAGCAATCCTCTCATTGATTTTGGGGTTGTACTTCATGGTGCAGGAACCTAATGGATATATTCCCTTGTCAACACAATAGTTCGTCTGAGAAAGGCGTGTGAAATGCCTGACCACTTCCACTTCAGATACCTGGGGAAAATCCTTTATGCTATCCCTCATAGGGATCCTGTCATTAAGGCTCTTATTTTCAGGGACATCAAGTTTGGGAAACCTGAACCCATTTTTGCCTTTATCGCTTATTTCAAATATCAATCGTTCACGGATCATCTTAATTTCCTTTCTTCTCCATTTGTCATCCTGCGAGAATACCTTTCAAAATCTCTGCAAATCTGTCTATATCCTTTTTTCGGCTCACTTCAGTTACGCACACAAGACCACAGTGTTCAAGCTCAGGATAAAATCTCTCAAGAGAAATGCCTGGAATGATGTTTTTTCGCATGAATTCGCTTTCAACTTCTTTCCATTTTTTTCCTGTCTTGATGACGAATTCATTGTATATCTCTCCGGAGAAGAAAGCTTTGACTCCGCGGATATCTTTAAAAAGGTCATAAGCATAGTTGGCCTTCTGTATATTCTGCCGGGCCCACTCCCTTAATCCCTGCTGTCCAAGAATTTCCAGGAATATGGTTGCCCTGAGGGCACACAATGCTTGATTTGTACAAATATTAGAAGTGGCTCTTTCTCTTCTTATATGCTGTTCTCTGGTGGATAAAGTCAACACAAATCCCCGGTTTCCATCAATATCATTTGTCTCTCCTGAAATCCGGCCTGGAAACTGCCTTACAAATTCCTTGCTGCAGGCCATAAATCCCAAATAAGGGCCTCCGAAACTCAAAGGAATCCCAAAGGACTGGGCTTCTCCTGTTGCTATATCCACTCCCATCTCACCCGGAGCCTTAAGCAATCCAAGAGAGCTGGCCTCTGCTAATACTGCTATAGAAAGGGCTTTGTTTTCATGGGCATAAGCTGAAATCTTATCTAAATCTTCAATGACACCGAAAAAATTTGGAGTCTGACACACCACTGCAGACGTATTGTTATCCAGGTTTTTTTCAAGTTCAGTTGTATCGATCCTCCCTGTCTCATCATAACCAATCTCCCTGACGGAGATACCAAGGTTCCTGGTGTACGTATTGATGACCTGCCTGTAATGAGGATGGAGCGTTTTTGGAACCAATACCTTTGACTTTCGATTAATGCGCATGGCCATCAATACAGCTTCAGCCGCACCTGAAGCTCCGTCATAGAGGGAGGCATTTGCAATGTCCATTCCCGTCAACTGACATATCAACGTCTGAAATTCAAATATCGACTGCAGAGTCCCCTGGCTGACTTCTGCCTGATAAGGAGTATAAGGGCTGGCAAACTCTCCCCTGCTGCTCAAATAGTCCACAGCAGCAGGAATATAATGCCGGTATGCTCCGGCCCCCTGAAAGGATATGTATTCACTGTTTTTGTTTTTTTGGGCACATTCATTAAAATATCCCATAACTTCAGGTTCTGACATTGCTGTCGGAATCTTCAAATCCCTGTTCAGCTTTATGTCACCCGGAATGCAGTCAAAGAGCTTCTTTGGAGAAGATACTCCAATGGCTTTGAGCATTTCTTTTTTGTCTTTCTCACTTAAAGCAATATAACTCATTTTTTGTTCTTTCTTTAAAATTTATTCCTCATCTTTGAGCCCTTCCAAATATTTTTCATATTCGGAAGCAGACATAAGTTCATCCAGTTCTGATTTATCCTTTATTTTGAGTTTTATGATCCAGCCTTTTGAATGAGGGTCCTGATTTAAAATTTCAGGGACATCGTTCAATCCTTCATTCACCTCTGTCACTTCCCCGGATATGGGAGAATAAATATCAGAGACAGCTTTTACGGATTCCACCACTCCCAGGGTTTGATGAGACTTTAGTTCCTCTCCGATCTCAGGAAGTTCAACAAACACCACATCACCCAACTGGCTCTGGGCAAAATCCGTAATACCAACGCTTGCTGTGTCTCCTTCGATCTTAACCCATTCATGGTCTTTCGTGTAACGAAAATCTTCCGGATACATTATAACCTCCTTTTCTTAAGGTATATTTATCATTACTTTTATTTATTATAACTTAAATTGTTTAAAGTTTAACGTAAAACCCGTTTTTTTGCATTTCACTGATTATCCTGACCTATCCATAAAAAAACGGCGGCTTGTGAATAAGCCGGATTATTCCTTTTTCCTGGAATAAAAGGGTATTTTGACTATTTCGGCTTCCACCTTCTTATCCCTGATTCCAATGGCGATCTGAGTCCCTGGTCCCAAATATTGGATAGGAAGATAGGTCAGGCCTATGCTTTTTTTTAAATAAGGGGAAAAAGTACCTGATGTTACTTTTGAAACCTCTTTCTCTCCAATGAAAACTGGATAGCCATGCCTGGCAATTCCTCTTCCCAGCATCTCGAACCCTGCGATTCTTCTCTTTACTCCTTCCTCTTTCTGACTGAGAAGGCGATCCCTTCCCATAAAATCTCCTTTTTTGAATTTGATAAGCCATCCCAATCCCGCCTCGAGGACAGTCGTGGTATCATCTATATCATTACCGTAGAGCATAAGACACGCTTCCAGGCGAAGAGTATCTCTTGCACCCAATCCGATAGGCTTTACCCCGAATTTTTTCCCCTTCTCAAATATGGATTCCCATATCTTCTCCGGTCTCGGCGAAAGAGTATAGATCTCAAATCCGTCCTCTCCCGTATATCCGGTGCGGGAAACAAGGGAGTCCTCCCCGCACACTCGGCCCCGTCTGACTCGAAACGGCTTCATATCCTCCAGTTCGATGTCTGTAAGGGATTTCAGAATGTCTAGAGCCTTTGGTCCCTGTAAAGCAAGCTGTGTGTACTGATCACTCACATTTTCCACTTCCACATTAAAACCGCTTTTATGGCTCAGGACCCACTCATAGTCTTTATCCGTATTTGCTGCGTTGACAACCAGCAGATATTCTGTATCCTCAAGTTTATAGACCAGCATATCATCAACAAAAGTCCCTTTCGGGGTGGTCAGTGCTGAATACTGTGCTTTTTGAGTATCCAGCCGGGAGGCATCGTTGGGAGTTAAAAATTGAACATAATCAAGGGCTTGGGGTCCGGAAACAATGATCTCTCCCATATGGCTCACATCGAACAGGCCGGCCTGTTCCCTAACGGCAAGGTGTTCCTCCCTAATGCCTGAATACTCCACAGGCATTTCCCAACCGAAAAACTCGACCATTTTTGCTCCCATATCCTTATGATTCTTATAAAGCCTTGTTTTTTTCATATTTATCCTCTTTCTTTATTGAATTGGATTCTCTTCCTATCATGTAGCTTAACCTTATCTTATTAACCTGACCTATTCATAAAAAAATGGCGATGAGCAATTTTTTGTTTTGATTTCAAGGATATGCATACTTTTTACAAAAATGACAACTGAAATATCTTTGCCTGTTTTCACTTTCATTTTAATCGCCATTTTTTTACCTTTCAGGCAAGCCGATCTCACTGCATCTGCTTCGTTACAGGGTACTCGCGGTGAAGGACCACAGCTTCGCACCCTGTGCCTCGCATCTGCAGCAACCTCGACTTGTGAATAATCAAGGTTAATGATTAATATGAAATTATTAACTACCATATAACACAGGGTTATGCAAGAAAATTTGCTATCTCTCGGCTGCTTTTACTCGACGGTGAAAATCAGCGGGCTGAAGGACCAGCTTGCATGACGAAAGTTGAGAGCACAAGATCTGACATTAGCTCGTGAATTAATCCGGATATGTGTTATAATGATGCGAAAAAAAAGAACAATGATCGCATTAAAGACAGAATTAAAAAAAAGCATATACCGGATACTTAAGCAAAAATATCCCATCCAAATAGATGAACTGGAATTATCTTACACTCCGGACATAAAAATGGGCGACCTTGCTCTTTCATTTCCGTTCAGGCTGGCAAAGAAACTGAAAAAAAATCCCCGAATAATTGCGGAAGAAACATCTCCCCTCCTTTCATCCCTGAATATCATAAAAAGAGTTGATGTGGCTGGAGGGGGTTATATAAATCTCTTCATAAACCGGAAAGCCTATTTTTTAAAAAGGCTTAAGACTGCTGATGAGTCGTCTCTCTCTGCCGATGAATCAAAAGTCATTGTCGAACACACATCCATAAATCCCAATAAAGCAGCCCATATCGGTCATCTGAGAAATTCATGTCTCGGGGACACACTGGCACGCTGCCAGAAATACAAGGGAGAAAAAGTCGAAATCCAGAACTATATCGATGACACAGGAGTCCAGGTCGCTGACGTAGTGTTTGGTTTTTTAGAAGTCGAAAAAAAGACCTTGGAAGAAATAAAAAAAATAAAAGGAAAATTCGACTACTACTGCTGGGACTTGTACACAAAAACAACCCAGTTTCTTCAAAATAATCCTGAGGCTGAAGAAAGAAAATCAGAAATATTAAAAAACATAGAGGATGGGAAACATCCTGAAAGTGATATCGCCCTTTACATTTCAAGACGGATACTTAAAGACCACCTTCGTACCATGCAAAGGCTTGGGATCACCTATGACCTTCAGGTCTGTGAAAGCGACATCATCAAACTTAAATTCTGGGAAAGCGCTTTCAATCTTCTGAAGGCAAAAAAAGCCGCTTATTTTGTTGACAAGGGAAAACATAAGGGATGCTGGGTCATGAAGCTCAAGGGGAAAACGGATCAGGAAAAAATACTGGTCCGCTCAAACGGAACCGTTACCTATGTGGGGAAAGACATCGCATACCAGCTCTGGAAATTCGGCCTGCTTCAAAAAGATTTTTTCTTCATCCCCTTTATCAAGCAAAACAATAAAACCGTATGGATCACCTCTTCTGTAAAAACTTCTCATACAGTTGATTTCGGAAATGCCAGCAGTGTCTATAACGTCATAGACATCCGCCAGTCTTATCCTCAAAAAGTCGTGGCTCAGGGGCTGAAATCCTTAAAATTTTTAAGGCAGGCAGAAAAATCTATCCATTTTTCATATGAAATGGTGGCCCTTTCCTCAAACAGTTTGAAAGAACTGGGGTATAAAGTCACAGAAGATGAAAAAAATAAAGGTTTTCTTGAAGTCTCTGGAAGAAAAGGACTTGGAATCAAAGCAGATGACCTCATAGACAGGCTCAACCAAAAAGCCTTCAATGAAGTCAATAAAAGAAATCCGGAATGGTCTGACAAAAAGAAATCCGAGACAGCAAAAAACATTGCCTGCGGGGCGCTGAGATATTTTATGCTGAAATTCGCGAGAAATTCTCTTATCATTTTTGATTTTGAAGATGTGCTTAGCTTTGAGGGGGAAACAGGTCCTTACCTGCAGTACACTTTGGTCCGGATAAACAGTATATTCAGCAAGCTCAAGAACACGAAAAACATAACAAAAGAAGAGATAATATCCAAAATATCAGCTCAAAAATTATCCCTTGACAGCATGCCCGATGAAGAACTTGACGACTTCTGGGAACTTGTTCTCTATGCCTCTAAACTGGATGAAGAAGTACTTCATTCCATCGATACTCTTGAATTCCTGCACCTGGCTAAATTCACGTTCAACCTCTGCCAGAAATTCAATGCTTACTACCATAAATACTCTATTATCCAGGAAGAAAACGAGCTCCTGAGAAATGCAAGGATCCTCACCATCTCTTACATATATAAAATCATAAAAAAAGCTCTGGATTTGATGGGAATCCCTCAACCTGAGAGAATGTGACGGCTGGTACGAAAAAACAGCCCGTCTATTTGAGTTTCATTCTTTTTTAGGTGACGTTTCTTCTTTTTTCTCAGTTACATGAAAGCTTTCTGACAGCATATCCATAATCTCCGAAACATTTTCAGGGCCAAGCGATCTCAAATCAATATTTAAGGTATAGCTGACTTCTTTCTTCTTCTTTATTTTCATTTTTTCTCCAGCCACTTTTTTGACCCTCTGCCTGACATTCTCAGCTTCATGTTTTTTTGTATTCGGCATAAGAACCATGAATTTATTCCCTTCATACCTGGACACACTGTCAATTTTTCTTATATTTGTATTCAACACATCAGCTATGTTTTTAAGCACTTTATCTCCGATTTCAGCCCCATGCTCCTTGTTGATGTCTTTTAGATTCTCAATGACGATAATCATTACAGTCAAAGGACGCCCATAACGCTTACACCTATCTGCTTCTCTCTCTATGACCTTGATAAAATGCTTGGGATTCAACAGCCCGGTCAAAGGTTCGACCCTTGCCATATTTTCTATGGCACCTAAATAATATAACTTCTCAATAGCCAAAACAGCGTACTCTGTTATTGTCTCCAGTATCTTTAAGTCATTCTCAGTATATTTCTGTTTATCGGTCTTATTGATCAATTCAATGACTCCGATAACATTATCATTCACTTTGAGAGGCACGCCCAATACAGTCTGTGCTTTGAATCCGATCAGCTTTTCAATGTAATTGTGAAACTTTGATTCCTTGCTGACATCTTTTACAACCTGAGACTTTCCACTTTTAAAAATCCAGTTTGCCAGTCCTTTCCGCTTTGGAACATCCTTCCCTTCTAAATCTTCCGCACCTCTGCCTCTGGATTTTTTGAAGAAAAGCACATCTCTTCTTACATCATTAAGGATTAACGACCAATGGACCGGAAAAAGCATTTCCCCGATTTTCTCCATGACCTGATCCATAGCTTCATCTATCTTATTTGCCGCTGCCAGGCCAAGTTCCTTATCAGCAAACAGTGAAAGCTCCAAATATTCATCCAAGATTTTGTATTCATTTTCTCTTGCCATCTTAACTCCCCCCTTACTCTTTATATCTCCATTATTTTAGTATTTGCAAAATAATCAAATGAAAATGATGTCATATCACCTGCTTTTTTCTTTGGAATCGGCATTAACCTTGCTGACAAAGGCTTATTCAGTTTGACAGCAAGAGAGGCAACATCAAGTAAAAGAGCATATAATTTCATGACTGACACATCTCCCGGGAGAGGGATCGTGTCCAGACCTGTCCCGCAAACAGAAGAATAAAGCAGGATATGAGTAATATTGAATGCTTTTTCCATGTTTCTCTCCGCCAAGCCAAAATCCTCCAATACAGGCAGCATAAGCCCTGAATATCCGCATCTCTTTACATTAAGTTTACCAAGACAATCAGTCACGCATTTAGCCGCAGCCAAGGTCCCCACCTCTCCGAACCGGCCAAGTCCCAGTTTCTCAAAAGCATAAGCTGTGCTTTCATTCTTTTCAATGGAACTCGCAATAGAAACATCTATGCCGTTGTACTGAATGTTTTCTTTCCTGCTTATTTTTTCTGCAATCTCTTCTACCTTTGCAAACTCCTCTTCAAGCACTTTTTGAATTATCCTTCCAGCATTTTTTATGTCTCCGGCCTCGGAAAAAGCTCTGTTCACCAGGTCACTGTTTTCAGTCCCGATCCCAAAAGAAACAGGTCCTTTATGATAAGCCGCCGGAAAAAAAGGGCTGCCATGCTTTGTATTGAACAGCGCAGCAAATCTCAAGTTGGCAAATCCGTCTTTATCTATAAAGGCAAGTCTCCTTATGAGTTCTGCTGTTTTTTGAGCGGCCTCATAATCCACTTTTTTCTCATCAGAAACCATGACAGTGCAAAATGCAGTGGAAGTCGACTTTATAAGATCATATATAAGAGGAATGTTCTTTGGGTTGTACGTCGTCCCGATATTGAAATAATCAATCCCGCTGGAAAGTGAGAGCTTCTCAATATTTGGGACTAACTTCCTCATCTGAGCAGGAGAAGAGAAGTACTCCTCCCATGGCTGAGTGGCCAACCGCAGGGTTTGAACATCAAATCCGTTTTGAATAAATTCATCCTTGACTCTATTGGTAAAACCAGCAATTTCTTTAATTTGCTTTTCGGAAAGGGGCACCTCCAGATTGAAGCCTGTAGTGATTGTTCTAATCTTCATGTCTCAGTCCCTCAATATAAAATTACAAATGGAATCTGTCCTTAAAACCTGACCTATTCATAAAAAAATGGCGATGTTACTTTTTTTGTTTTGATATCAAGGATATGCATACTTTTAAAAAAAATGACAACTGAAATATTTTTGTTTGTTTTTACTTTCATTTTAATCGCCATTTTTTTACCTTACAGGCAAGCCGATCTCACTGCATCTGCTTTGTTACAGGGCACTCGCGGTGAAGGACCACAGCTTCGCACCCTGTGCCTCGCATCTGCAGCAACCTCGACTTGTGAATAATCCAGGTAAAACAAGAATCCATGCCCGCCCGAAAATTCAAAATAAACTCGATATTCATTATACCTGATGCCCCTCAATGAGACAAGAGTCATTTCAGGAATACACCATAAGAAACGAATCTGTGTGCGGCTCATATATATTTTTCCCGAGGTTTACAAAAAAAAAAAAGATAAGACTTTAAATAAGCGCTCAATTGGTTTAAAATTGCACAAATGAGCCAACAAACCGCTGTCACCGGATTTCCCAGAATAGGGAAGAAAAGAGAACTTAAAAAAGCACTGGAGAACTATTGGGCAGGAAAAACCTCTGTTGAAGAGCTGCAAAAAACATCATCCGATCTAAGAAAAAAACAATGGCTGGTACAGAAGGAAAAAGGAATTGATTTTATTAGCTGTAATGACTTCAGCCTTTATGACATTATGCTGGACACAGCTGTAATGCTTAATGCTGTCCCCGAAAGATTTAGAGATATCAGCGACAAAACAGAGAGATATTTTGCAATGGCAAGAGGCAGTGATTCGGCTGCTGCCATGGAAATGACAAAATGGTTCAATACGAACTACCATTATCTTGTTCCGGAACTCAACCGCACCATTCGATTCAGGCTTGACGCATCAAAAATTATCTCAGAGTACAACGAAGCCAAAGAACTGGGGATAAATCCGAAAATAAACATTATAGGACCTGTGACATTTCTCGGTCTATCCAAGGCACAAGACGACAAAGACCCCTATTCTTACTACGATAAAATCATTCCTGTTTATAAAGAACTTATGGCGGTGCTTTCGAATCTTAACAAAGTCGTTTATGTCCAGATGGAAGAACCTGTATTTGTTAAAGGACCTGATGAAAAACAGCTCGAGCTTCTCAGAAAAAGCTGTGATCAGCTCGCAGAGGTGAGGGAAAATGTAAAGCTCATTATAACGACTTACTTCGAGCATTCCAATGAAGCGACATCGGTATTGAGTGACACTCCTGTATGGGGCATAGGCCTGGATTTTGTGCACGGCACAAAGAATATGGAAGCTCTGAAGTTCATAAAAGATAAAAAGCTTATTGCAGGAGTTGTGGACGGAAGGAATATCTGGATCAATGATTTCGAAAATACTCTGGATAAACTCACACATCTTAGTAAGGAAATGAACAAAGAACAGATAATCATATCATCGAGCTGTTCTCTTCTGCACATTCCCTACACTACTGACACTGAACCAGAAAGTAAAATCAAAAAATGGATGAGTTTTGCCTATGAAAAGCTCGATGAGATTGTGCTTCTTAACAGAATGTTCCGTTCGTCTGAGCTGTCCGGTCCGGATCATAAGTCTTTGGAAAAGAACCGTGCCCTGGTAAAAGAAAGAAAAACATCTCCTCTTATAAAAGATGAGAAGACTCTCAATAGAATCAATAAGATACAGAAGGTTGAAAGAGAAGGCGCATTTTCCGAACGGATCGAACTGCAGAAGAAAAGGCTCAAACTCCCTTGCCTTCCGACAACGACTATTGGAAGTTTCCCCCAAACAAAGGAAATCCGGCAGCTAAGAAAAGATTACAGGAAAAAAGCTGTTTCCAGGATCGAATACGAGAAAGGAATTAAAGAATATATAGACGATTGCGTGGCCTTTCAACAGGAAATCGGTCTTGATGTCCTTGTCCATGGTGAACCCGAGCGCAGTGATATGGTCGAGTATTTCGGAGAAATGCTTAAAGGATTCCATTTTACAAACAACGGTTGGGTGCAAAGTTATGGAAGCAGGTGCGTGAAACCACCGGTAATTTATGGAGATATAAGCAGACCGGAACCAATGACAGTAAAATGGATCACCTATGCTCAGAGCCAAACCAGCAGACCCATGAAAGGAATGCTTACAGGACCGGTAACCATAGTCAACTGGTCGTTTGTAAGAGATGACAAGGACCGGTCAGAGGTCTGCAGACAAATAGCGGTTGCTCTAAGAGATGAGATCCACGACCTTCAGTCAGGGGGCATCAAAGTCATTCAGGTCGATGAACCAGCCTTTAAAGAGGGATATCCTCTGCGCTCATACAATATACCTGAATATGAAAAATGGGCTGTTGATAACTTTAAACTTGCCGTTTCTAAAGCAAAAAAAGAAACCCAGATCCATACCCACATGTGCTACAGCGAATTTAATGATATTATTAAAACCATTGAGGCCATGGATGCAGATGTCATTACCATTGAAAACACGCGAAGCGGTAATGAACTGCTGAAAGTTTTTACAGAAACCGGTTATTCCAATCAAATCGGTCCCGGGGTTTATGATATCCATTCCCCTCGAGTGCCGTCTGTGGATGAGTTTATAAAGCAGATCGAAAAAATAATGAGTGTTCTTCCAGCTGAACAGCTGTGGATTAATCCTGACTGCGGTTTAAAGACCAGAAAATGGGAAGAAGTAAGTCCTTCTTTAAGGCACATGGTTCAGGCGGTCAAAAGTGTCCGTTCCAGGTCTTTCTAATCTGATCCCTTTTCCGAGGACTTTAATGAAAAGAGTGGCGGAGAGGGTGGGATTCGAACCCACGGTACCGATATTCGTCGGTACAGTCGCTTAGCAGGCGACCCTGATCGACCGCTCCAGCACCTCTCCGTTTGTTCCATAAACGCCAAAATATTCTACCATTTTTTTATGAATAAGTCATGTTAAAGGATGATTCCAAAAGGAGCCCAAGTCACCATGAATTTCGTTGCAATTTCATTATTTATTTGTATAATGGATGAGAGGATTAAAATATGCCAAAATCGAACCGCAGGATCGATGTCATAGATCACACGCGAAGTGTGTTCAAATCCATCTCCTGGCGCGTTGTTGCGACCCTCACAACCATGCTGATCGTTTATTTCTTCACAAAAGAAATATTCCTTTCCATAGGAGTCGGAGTCGTCGAGGTCGTTGCAAAGATTCTTCTCTACTATATTCATGAAAGAATGTGGAACAAGATCAAATGGGGGAAAAAAGACCATCCCTTATCCGATATTCCTGTAAACCGCAAGCTGGACCCCAAGGACAGGGAGATCATTGTTAAAAAGTTGAAAGATCTAGGCTATATAGATTAACCTGACCTACTCATAAAAAAAGCTCTCCCCCTTATAAAACATAAAGGTATAAAGCCTTAACTCTCAGCCACCATCTTTTTCTTCAGGCTTCAAACTGTGTTATAATCATGAACCAAAATGGATAAAGTCGCTATCCTCTTCAATCCTTCTTCCGGGCGAGGCCTGTCTTTAAAAAAAAAGGAATGTATAAAGGAAAATTTAAAAAAAAACTCCCTATCCTTTAAGTGGTTTGATTCTGAATCGGAAAACCATCTCATGCAGCTTGCCAGAGAAAAAGCCGAATCATTCCAGGTCATTATGATCGTGGGCGGAGATACATCCTTCCAGATCGTTGCTTCTGAAATCTATAAAACTCCATATAATCCGGCTCTTTGCATGATCCCTACAGGCTCAGCAAATGACATAGCCAAATCATTGGACAGCTGTTCCTCTAAATCCATTCTTGCTTCTTTAAAAGAGGGCAAAACACATAGGATGGATATCTGTCTCCTTGATATAAAGGGAAGATCTGAAAAAATATATTTCGTGGGTTCGTTAAGCCTTGGATTGGGAGTTACCATAAATCAATTCATATCCGAATACTGGAAACGCCATCCCGTGCAGGCAAAACTTGGGAAAGGGTTTCAGGTGATGGCCGGATTTTTAGGGGGAAGGGATTCTTTCAAAAAAAACAAAATCCCCTTGAAAATAAGGCTGTCAGGGGAAAACTTTGAAACCGAGGTCGCTTTCTCTATCATCATATTTTCCAATGTTCCCTGTTATGCAGGGGGTCTGAGAGTCTGTCCGGACACATCCCCTTTTGACGGAAAAATAAACTGCAGTATTGTCAGCAGCACATCTCTTCTTCAAACAACAAAACTGGCATACCTTGTATTGAGGGGAAAACATGTCAAAAGAAAGGAAATCCAATTTTTCCGCAGTAAAGACTTCACGGTTAAATCCCATGAGCCCATGAGCGTCCAATATGACGGGAAAGTCATTTCAGGGATCAAAGAATTTAAAGTCTCGGCCCTTTCCTCTGCCATAAAAATCCTTGGATGATTATCTGTTTTTAAACAGATGTCTCCTAACTTGGTTTCAAGGTTCTAACACAACACCATCATGAGGAGCGCAGCGACGTGGTTATCTCATGATGCTCCCTTGTCACAATGAGATTGCCGCACTCCCTTGCGGCCGTTTGCAATAACACAGTAACCTCGACTTGTGAATGATTCAGGTTCATTGGGAGTCATATTTAAACGGAGGGAGAGGGATTCGAACCCCCGTCACGATTCCTCGTGAAGCGGTTTTCAAGACCGCCGCCTTCAGCCGCTCGGCCATCCCTCCACAAAAAGACAATAGTCTAACATTTTTACTTCAGATTCGCAAAATATCAGGCTATCTCTGTAACTCCACCCATATATGAGTGAAGGGCTTCCGGAATCCTCACACTTCCGTCTTCCCGCTGATAAGATTCAAGAAGAGAGCTGACCGTCCTGCCCACAGCCACTCCAGAACCATTAAGAGTATGCACATACTCGGACCTGGACTTTTTGTTCCTTCGAAACCGGATATTGGCCCGCCTCGCTTGAAAATCCTCACAATTCGTGCAGGATGAGATCTCCACATAGTCTTTTCGGTGGGGCATCCAGATTTCCAGGTCATATGTCTTGGCTCCGGCAAAACCCAGATCTCCTGTACACAGACTGACGACTCGATAATGAAGGTTCAGTTCTTTGAGCACTTTCTCCGCATTCAAAGTGATTTTTTCCAGTTCCTTGTAAGAATTCTCCGGAAGTGAAAAACTCATCAACTCGACCTTATTAAACTGATGCTGCCTTATGAGTCCTCGAACATCTTTTCCATAAGAACCTGCCTCGCTTCTAAAGCAGGGAGTATACGCGACATATCTTTTAGGGAGTGATTCTGCTTCTATAATCTCATCACGAAACATATTCGTCAGCGGCACCTCAGCAGTGGGAATGAGATACCAATCATATCCTTTCAGTTTAAACAGATCTTCTTCAAACTTGGGAAGATTCCCTGTTCCCAGAAGACTCTCTTTATTTGAAATAAAGGGCGGAATCACTTCCTCAAATTCATTTTCCCTTAAATGGATGTCAATCATGAAATTTATCAAAGCTCTTTCCAATCTTGCGCCTAACCCCTTGTAAACAGCAAACCTGGCCCCAGCCAGTTTAGCCGCTCTTTTAAAATCAAGGATCCCTAAGCTTTCCCCTATCTCCCAATGCGGTTTGGGATCAAAATCGAACACAGGCTTTGTTCCTGACTTTCTCAATTCCTTATTAAAAGAGGAATCCCTCCCAACAGGTACGGACGGGTGAGGAATATTTGGAATACCCAGCATAATATCCCTAATCCTTTCATCGATATCTTTGAACTCATCCTTATTTTTCTTTATTTCATCCGTCACATGCTTCATCTTTTTTATCAATAAAGACGCATCTGTGCCTTCCCTTTTCATCCTTCCTATCAATTTTGAATTTTTGTTCAATTCATACCTAAGCTTCTCAATTTTAACCAAATATTCCTTTTTTTCTTCAGCCAGTTTGAGAAACTCAGAAAGGTCAAGGTCTACACCGCGGCTTGATATTTTTTCCTTAACCAAATCTGCGTTTTCCTGAACGAATTTAATATCCAGCATGTGGTCGATTATATTATAAAAATAGTATAATGTGAAATGTTAAATAAATGGGGGACGCTCTATTAGGTACCACCCTATATTACTGAATCCATTGGATATTAAAAAATATTTCAGATTTTCTCCCTTCGAGCTGTTTGCATTTAATACACCACCGTAATCCTGCAAAGTCCCTATATGAGTGGATTCCAACGAGGCAGGGCAAGGGAAGATCGCATTCTGGCAGTAAGCCGCGTACATAAGTGGGATTCTATAGGGTGGTACCTAATGGGATGTCCCCTTATGATTGACTATAAGGCTGTATTCCAATATGATAGAAAATCAAAGGAAAGGGTTTTAAGAATGAAAAAATTCAAAGGTTATATCCAGATATACACCGGAAATGGGAAAGGAAAAACGACTGCAGCGCTCGGGCTTGCTTTGAGAGCAGCCGGCCGCGGATACAAGACCTTTATCGGCCAGTTCATAAAAGGACAAAAATATGGAGAACTCACAGCCATCAAAAGACTGGAACCCCTGGTGGATATCAAACAGTTTGGAAGAAGTGCTTTTATTCATGTTAACAAAGACGCAGATCCACAGGATATCGCAAAAGCCAATAAGGGATTAACAACGTGCTTAAAGGCCATGCTTTCAGGATTGTATGACATCATTATCCTGGATGAAATCAACGTTGCTCTTTATTTCAATCTTATTGAAGAAAAAAAAGTCCATGAATTCCTTGATAAAAAACCAGAAAACATTGAAGTGATTTTAACAGGAAGATATGCGCCGGATTCTCTTATAAAAAGGGCTGACCTGGTGACTGAAATGAAAGAAATCAAACACTACTACACGAAAAAAATCACAGCACGTGACGGGATCGAAAGATAACCGCCGGTGGAACTTTCGCACTAGCAAATGGATAAAAAAAATTTCGAACGCCTTGTCGAAGAAGCTCTCTCTGAAATACATAAAGAGTTTAAAAAATACCTGAAAAATATAACCGTTATCGTGGAAGACAATCCTCCTCAAGGTGTCTACAGCCGGCTTGGTATCGACCGTGGAGGTCTCCTTCTGGGACTGTATCATGGAGTTCCCATAAATAAAAGAGGAGCGTATTACGGAAATGTGCCCCCAGACGTCATCTCCATTTACCAAAAACCCATTGAAAAAGTGTGCTCCTCTGAAAAGGAAATCAAAGAAAAAGTCAGAGAGGTTGTGAGGCATGAGATAGGACATTATTTTGGTAAGGACGATAAAGAATTGAGAGAAATAGAAAACGAGACTGACTAACAGGAGGATAGGATTATGAGGGAATCATACAGAGGCATCATTGCTGCGCTGACGACTCCTTTTAAGGATGAGCGCGTTTATCCTGAGAAATTAAGAGAAAATATAGATAAATACAACGCAACCGGGCTTACAGGCTATGTCATTGCCGGTTCGACCGGAGAAGGAGCTTATTTATCTGATGACGAATGCATCACTCTTATCCGGGAAGCCAAAAAATCATCATTAAAAGATATAAAAATCATAGCAGGAACCGCACGTGAATCTGTGAAAAACACGGTTGATCTCACAAACAGGGCTGCGGATGCAGGGGCTGATGCCGCACTTGTCTGTACGCCTCACTATTACAAATCCGACATGACTCATGATGCACTGAAAAAATATTATCTGTCTGTCGCAGAAAAATCCCGCATTTCCATAATCATATACAATATCCCTCAAAATACAGGAATCAGTGTGGATAAGGAACTTATCATAAGCCTTTTGAAACATCCCAATATTCTCGGATTAAAGGACAGTTCGGGAAACCTCATCTTTTTTGAAGAAGTTTCCCCTTATCTCAGCCCGGAAAAATCATTCCTTCTCGGAGCAGGAAGCCTGATTTTCCCCGGACTCATCATGGGAGCCAGCGGAGGGATATTGAGGCTTGCCAGTGTTGTTCCTCGTCTCTGCACTAAATTATACGAATTATATAAAGATAAAAAATGGGAGAAAGCTAAAAAACTCCAACTGGACTTGGTCCCTCTCAACCAATCCGTTACAAAACAGCATGGGATCGCCGCTGCAAAATACGCTCTGGACCTGCTTGGGTATTATGGAGGCCCCTGCCGGCTTCCTCTCACATCTCCCGGAAGCACAGTCAAAAACGAAATTGAAGTCATACTAACAAAACTAAAACAACTGAAGGAAGCAAAACGAACCTGATTTGCTGTTCCCATAAAAAAAGGACCGTGCACCCGGCTTTGACATAACTTCCCCTGCGTATCCTATGCAGTTAGCTCTGGCAAGGCGAACCTGCAGCACAAGAAGCAACTCTGCTACCGCTGCTACCTCCCGGTCCTGACGGGGTTTACAAAGTGCACTTTGCACAGGGCCCATACCTTCAACACCACTTACATAAGTACCGGCCAGAAAAAGCTGGCTGCCTCAGCAGGGAATTCAACCTCACTTTAGCGGATTGTGAGTTACAGGGCACCGCTAACTCCCCATCTAGCACGGTCCTAAAATGCGATCACGCAGCTTCCATAAAAATCGTAACGTGAAACCTCCATTTTGTCAACCAACCAGACAACTTTAAGGTTGATCGTATGTATGAATGCAATCCTGGTTATTCACGAGTCGAGCTTGAAGAAGGCATACTGAAATTCAGGTGTGGTCGTGGCGACATTGAAGATTTAGCCTTCGGAGTGCTGTGTTTGAGGGAACTCGGCAAAGCCGAGCTGTGAGTATGTTTGACCCACGGACGGGTGGAGTAATGATAAGAGAGCCGATCATGGTAAATGTGTTGGAAACGCAACCATATTTTATGAATTACCAGGATTATCTTGACATGCCGATAAAGAAGTGATAGAAAAAAGGTCTTGCATTAACTATGTTCAATCAAATCCATTGTCATTATATTTTCACAACAAAATCATTTTACGGAGGGATTTTATTATGAGTAAAAAATGTATCGTTTTTGTTTGTATCACTTTACTCCTTCTTCCGTTTGTGCTCTCCGCACAGACGCATCCGGAAGAATTCCTTGGCCATAAAGTCGGCGCTGACAGAAAACTTGCTGATTATACCCAGATAACAGACTATTTCAAAAAGCTGGCTGAAGAATCCAACAGGATCCAGGTTTTGACCATCGGAAAATCCACCCTAGGAAAGCCCATTATTATGGCTGTAATAACCGATGAAGATAACATGGACAAGCTGGATGCCTACACGCAAATAACAAGAAGATTGAGAGATGCCAGAGGTTTAAGCACTGAGGAAGCAAAAAATCTTGCTAAGCAAGGAAAGGCCATTCTCCTTCTAACATGCAATATCCATTCAACAGAAATCGCCTCTTCCCAGATGGCTATGGAGCTTGCCTATGACCTGGTCACCGGAAACACGCCCTTTGACTCGGAAAGTGCTCTCAAAGACGTGATCGTGCTTCTGGTTCCATCCACAAATCCCGACGGAGAGCAGATGGTGACAGAATGGTACAGAAAATGGGTGGGCACGAAACATGAAGGATCGAGTATGCCCTGGCTCTATCATCCCTATGCAGGCCATGATGACAACCGGGACTGGTTTATGTTCAATCTTAAAGAAACCAGAGCTGTGACAAAAGTCCTTTATCATGACTGGATTCCCCAGATCCATATCGACGAACACCAAATGGGTTCGACCGGAGCCCGTCTGTTCATTCCTCCGTTCATGAACCCCCCTGTTCCCACCATACATCCCCTTCTCTGGAGAGGCGTGGCCCTCTGCGGAACCAATATGGCCTATGACCTCCAGAAAAACGGATTCAAGGGCGTGGTGCACGAAAGAAGCTTCACGGCTTGGTGGATCGGAGCCTGTGATGATACTTCCTGGCTCCACAACTGCATAGGGCTGCTCAGTGAAATGGCTTCCGTCCGTGTCGCAACCCCGATTTATATAGACCCGACAGAAATCCCTGATTCCTATATGGAAAAAAGGCTGCAGTTCCCGGACCCATGGATGGGCGGATGGTGGAGATTGAGAGATATCGTTGATTACGAGCTCACTCTGTCCAAAAGTCTGGTTGAAACAGCTTACATCCACAAAGAAGACTTCCTCTTTAATTTTTATAAGATGTGCAGGGACGAAATCGAGATAAGGGAAGAAGGCAACCCGTTTGCCTTTGTTATCTCCAAAGACCAAAGGGACTATCCCACAACGCTGCGTATGCTTGAGATCTTAAAATTAGGGGGAATCGAAATACATAGGGCTCAAAAAGACTTTATTGCAGACGGCAAGTTTTTCCCTGCAGGTTCATTCGTCGTTCTTATGTCCCAGCCCTACAGGCCGTACGCTCAATCGCTCCTTGAAAAACAGGAATACCCGGATATGAGGCAGTATCCAGGGGGCCCTCCGGAACCTCCGTATGATAATGCCGGCTGGACGCTCCCGCTCCAGATGGGAGTGGCTTGTGAACAAATTGACACTCCGTTTGAGACAGAACTTGTCAGAGTGGATGAGATCCCCGACCCGGAAATCCAAGTTCCTTCAGAAGATGCAAAATATATCGTTTTGGATTCCAAACAAAACGCCTCTTACTCGGTGGTCTTTTCTCTGCTCAAAACAAGTCCAAATGCTTATCGCTCAAAAGAACCTGTGAATGGAGATGGATTCCATACCTGCTTTGGCAGCTTTTTGATTGAAAACACTCCCCAGGTCCAAAAAGAACTTCCGGCACTTCTGGAAAAATGGAACGTCAAAGCTTATCCCATAGGTGATATATCACATATACAAAAAGACCCGTTAACCAATCCAAGAATAGCTCTTTACCAATCGTGGAAATCAAACATGGATGAAGGCTGGACCCGTTATGTTCTCGATGACCTCGAAATCCCTTACACCACCATTCACAATAAAGACTTCAAAGATAAAAAAGATAAGCCTGCTGATCTAAAGGATAAATTCGATGTAATCGTCTTTGCCAGTGAAAGCCCTGATATCATAAAAACAGGAAAACCAGGTGCTGGTTCAAGATACTCCCGATACTATACCGAAGGCCCTCCGGAATATGAGGGAGGAATCGGCAAAGAAGGCGTCGAGGCTTTAAAGACCTTTGTTTCTGAGGGAGGAATCCTCGTCACTTTGAACGATGCCTGCAAGCTGGCTATTCAGGAATTCAAACCGCCTGTATCCAATACTCTTGATGGTGTATCCAGGGACAAGTTCTTCTGCCCGACATCTATACTGAAAGTAAATGTTGATCCAAAAACACCCATAGGTTACGGAATGAATAAAGAAACAGCCGTTGTCTTTTCCAGAAGTCTTGCTTTTCGGACCAATACTCCTGGTATCGAATGGGACAGAACCGTCGTAGCCAGCTACCCCAAGAAAGATGTCCTTCTCAGCGGCTGGCTTCTTGGTGAGGACACCATAAGCCGGAGTCCTGCTGTGGTTGATGTTACATACAAAAAAGGCCATCTCATCCTAATAGGAATCCGCTGTCAGCACAGAGCCCAGTCTCACGGTTCCTACAAATTCCTGCTGAATGCCATGCTCTATCCTCAATCCGACTGACCTGAACTTTTTATAAGAACGACAGTAGTGAAGAGCTAGTTCTCTTCCCACTTCTCTGCAATCGCAACTACCAGTTCGGTCAAAGCTTCCAGGTCTTTTTTGTGGATCTTTTCAATAAAAGAGTGGGAATAAAGACCCGGCCATGAAAGGGGGATGTTTACAGAACCCTTTGGAACAAACACAGATCCATCGTTTCCTCCTCTGGTGTTTCCTATCTGAACAGGTATGTGATTTGATTTTGCGATTTTTTTGACTTTCTGAATATAAGTCCAGGGTGTGATGCTGCTGCTGTCAATAGCGCGTATTACCGCTCCTTGACCCAGCGGAAGCTGGGCAAATCTTTTTGAATCAAAAGGAGCATCTGAAGACACGAACGTATCAACAGGAAACACATAGTCTGCATCCAGTACTTCCGCCAACCTTGATGCTCCGTACAAACCGATCTCTTCCTGAACATCCCATGCAAATGTGACTCTTCTGCCTTTAATCTTGTCCCAGTCGACTCTCCTTAAAGCATCCAGCAGCACAGCACACCCGGCTCTGTCATCGATTCCCCTGGCACAAATAATCTCAGGAGAAAGTTCGGTTATTGTTTTTTTTATGGTTATCTGGTCACCCGGAGATATCTCTAAATTCTCAGCCTCCTCTTTCGTGGAAACGCCCAGATATATTTCAATATCGCGGATATCGAAATAAGACGCATCCGGAGTCATTGAAAAAGAGCCTTTTCTTGGAATCACGACTCCGTCAACAGGGCCTTTTTTGGTATAGACCACGACCAAATGGCCTTCGTACATCTTAGGGAAAAAACCTCCCCGCCCCTCGACTTTTAGTGTTCCATCTTGGGTAATCTGCTCAACAATAAGACCGATCTCATCTGTGTGCGCCACAAATAGAATATGAGGCTCCCCTTCCCCGGCTGTAAACCAAACATTTTCCATCTCATCTCTATTTGGATTCAGGGTCATTGGAATCGATGAAAAAACAAAATCAGCCACGCGGCTTTCCTGGCCAGACACGCCAGGAATCAAAAGCATCTCTTGCAACAAACTCCAAGCTTGGGATTCCGGCTGTTCAGAACGGCTGAACATCATCGAGCCTAACATAAAAAATATCACGGCATAAATAGATAATCTTTTCATCTTTTCCTCCTCTCGGAAAGAACGGACACAACCAGTTTCTCCAGTGCTTTAACGTCTTTGAAATCAATGACTTCTGATGGAGAAAAAGCAAATTTAGCCGGAATAAACAGTCCTGCAGAATCTTTCTTGCCGCCTGAAAACGCATTCAAAAGCAAAGTCTCATATTTTCCAGCCGTTTGAATCTTGATATTCCGGCTTTCAGCTGTCTCCGAGATCAACTTTTTGAGCTTTGATGCTCCTTCCCATTTCCCTATCAAAACCGGCCCTTTCCCAATATGAATATCCTCATTTCTTAAACCATCCGTGGGGAAAACACCGATGACGATATTCTCAAAAGAATCCAAATATTTTCCCGCTCTCACTCCTCCGGCACAAGCTCTTGGGCTGGAGCCTCTGGAAACCATTCTTGTTTGAGCCAGCCATCCTATAGTGACCTTTCCAAGATCCTCTTCAGCCAGGACTTTTTCCGCTATTTTCACAAGAAGCGCCGCACATGCCTTTTGCCCTATAAAATAACCAGCCATTTTTCCATCCTGCAAATAACCTATTTTTTTTTCTGGTGTCACGGGTGCACAGTTCTGGATTCCTTTTTCCAATACCTGCTCCCTGCCGGAAGCCCCTACATCAAGTCTCATTTTTTCAAGAGTGAAGTACTCTGCAAAATTTTCTCTTTCCCTTCTGGGAAAGATATGAAGAGAGGGGACCGCCAGCACTCCTTTCACAGGCCCTTTCTCTGTCCATACCTCCATAGAATGGCCCGGAAAAAAAGAATCAAAAGACGGATAGGGAGACTGCACGACCCGGTCTAGAGTAATAGTGCCCTGTGAATCGATACCTCCCACGATATACCCCAATTCATCCATGCCGCAGATTATAGAAATATGAGGAGAGTTTCCGTCTCTTGAGAAATAAACACTGCCTAAAAGGTCATTGCTTACTGATTCATAATCTGGAAACTTTTGAATGATCTTTTCCGACATCAGGTTTTCATATCCGGTTGGAGAAGGGATAAAAAACAGCTCTTCAACATCTTCTTCAGTCATATCACTGAAACCGTAAAACGGAAGATAACAAATGGATATGATGATACTTATAATAAAAAATGCACGATTGACACTCATAATGTCCTCCTTAATTCGTCCTTTGCCACGACATATTAACCTGGATTATTCACAAGTCGAGAATGCTGTTTCAGTTATTGTTTGTAAATATGTCAGGCTAATACTCAATGGCAGAAGGAATAAGCAGGGTGGGAACATTATTTTCTGAAAAAATTCTGTTGATCAGTTTTGCCCTCTCACCCAGATACGCGTTGATTTGAATCATCGCAGCTTCAAATTCCTGTTTCAATTCACTGAAATAGGATTGTTGAGCCCTGGTCGGCGCTTTGTTAACGCTATCTATAGACTGGAATAATGCGCTCAACCTTTCAATAAGCCGGGGCCCTTCAGTCCAGAAAGGAGCTCCCTCAGGCTTGGTCAGAAGGTCCTGGATCTGCATGATCTCTTGAATATGGCTGTCAATGGCATCCATAACTTCTTCGGAAAACTTGTTTGTTTGTTTTAAAATCGTATTTTTCCTCTCTTTGAGCTGCTCTAAAAGAGTATCAAAAGCCCTGAGCCCATCATTCACACAGGACTGCATGGAGCACAGATCAGAAGCATACTTATGCTGAAGCTCAAGGTCATCATGACTGACCTCAACCGTAGGGTCCGCTTCAACAGTTAATTCTTCCTTATAAGCTTGTCCCTTCAGGACAAGCCTTACAGTGTAAATTCCGGGAAGTACCAGAGGCCCTCTAGGGCCTCTGGAGAAGAAATTCTCCTCTTGTTCTATTTCTATCCTCTGGCGGGGAGCTGTTTCTCTCAAATCCCACACAGCTCTGTTGATCCCCTTTTCTGAGGGAAGGCCTGTTATCCTTCTTATTAATTTTTTATCTTTGTCGTAAATATCTATTCTTAAATCCTTGCTATCATCAATCCTGTCTTTTAAATAATAAGTAAGGAGGGCTCCATATGGAGGATTCTCCCCTGTATATTCTCTGTCTCCGATTCCGTAACGGGTCGCTTTCTCAGCATAGCGGATAGCTGTCCGTATCCTGAAAAGGTGGGCTTCTTTCTCAAGCAGTTCCTTATAGATTCCTCTTATGAACGAAACATCATCAAAAATCCAGATCCCTCTGCCGTGAGTGCCCAGTATCAAATCCTTATCTCTCGGATGGAGCAAAATATCATGAACAGCCACAGTCGGAAGATTTTTCATATGAAACTTCACCCAGTATGTCCCGCGGCTGAAGGAAACAAAAAGACCAAGTTCTGTTCCTGCATAGATGATTTGAGGCCGGACCGGATCTTCCCTGACAACCCATACATACGCATTATCAGGAAGATTACCTGTTATGTCGACCCAAGTTCTACCGAAATCAGAGGTCCTGTATACATACGGGCTGAAGTCATCCAGCATATGCCTGTCAAAAGTCGCATAAGCCATGCCGGCAGATGTAAGAGAGGGTTCCACATGTGAAACCGGAGTATAGGAAGGCAGGTCAGGAATGCTGTTCACCACATTTTCCCATTCATTGCCTCCATTCATGGTCACATGAAGCTGACCGTCATCAGTTCCTGCCCAAATCACTCCTGGCTGAACCGGGGATTCAGCCAGGCTTATAATAGTGCAGTAATATTCAGCCGTTGTGTTCTCAGGCCAGGCTGGGCCCCCAGCGGCCTTCTGTTTTTCCGGATCATCAGTTGTCAAATCAGGGCTTATGACCTCCCAGGTAGAACCAAAATCCAGTGATTTGAAAACAACATTACTCCCCACATAAATCGTCTTTTTATCATGAGGAGACGGGATGATAGGCGTGTTCCAATTGAAACGGTATTCAAGTTCGGAGACAGGAGCCCCATCTGCTCGTCTGGGCTGAGGGCTTACATCCTGCTGCTCCCTGGTGTTCATGTCTGTTCTCACGATACCGCCCCCCTGTCTCTCGCTAATAAAAAGATCGGGATTATCAGGATGACAGGTGACATGAAATCCATCTCCAAAACTTATCATCCTCCAATCAGCTTTGAGAATCCCGAATGTTTCTTTGTTTCTGCTGGGACCGTACCAGACTCCATTATCCTGAAGTCCTCCTCCTACATAATAAAAGGGTTCCCTGTTATCCGCATATATCTGATAAAACTGTGCGGCGCAGATATTATTGACATAATCCCAATTCGCGCCTCTGTCATAAGAAACAGCTATCCCTCCATCCTGCCCCTGCCACATCCTGCCAGGATTTTCAGGGTCTATCCAGAGAGCATGAAAATCAACATGAGTCGACGAAGATATCCGCCTGAATGTTTTCCCTCCGTCTATGGAAACATGAAGCCGTGAAGAGACAGCGTAGACCCGGTTTTCATCAACAGGGTCTACTCTGAGATCTGTATAGTAAAAACCCCGGGATACGATCTGTTTATCCTCTGAAACACGGCGGAAACTTTTCCCTCCGTCGTCAGAGCGGTACAAGGTCCCTTCCGGAGACTCTGTCATGGCATAAACCACATCCGGGTTGCTGGGCGCTATTTTGATCCCAATACGCCCTATCAGTTCAGGAAGCCCTTCTGTGACCTTGCTCCAGGTCCTTCCTCCATCCACAGACCTGAACACTCCGCCTCCCTTATCCCCGCTCTCAAATGTCCAGGGCCTTCTCACAAACCTCCATAAACCGGCAAAAAGAATGTTGGGGTTTTTCTGATTTATATCCATATCCGATATCCCATGCCATTCATCCTTATAAAGTGTCTTCTCCCAGCTTTTTCCTCCATCTCTGGAAACAAAAACTCCCCTGCCCGCATTCGGCCCGAACGCACGGCCCAGAGCTCCCACATACACAACATCGGTATTATTGGGATTGATCACAATCCGGGATATATGCTCTGTATCCTTAAGGCCGAGATAATTCCACGTATGGCCGCCGTCCGTTGACTTGTAGACCCCATTCCCGAAAGAAACACTGTTCCGCACATTTGACTCTCCTGTGCCTACATAAACAACATCAGGATTTCCGGGCTCAAGCGCTATGTCTCCAATAGAGGCCACAGGCTGTCCGTCAAATATAGGAGTCCAGGTGGTCCCGCCGTTCGTTGTTTTCCACACACCACCGGATGCGCTTCCGACATACACGATATTGGGATCTCCGGGAACTCCTTCCACATCACTGATCCGCCCGACCATGTTGGCCGGTCCGATGTTTCTCCATGATAGATTTTTAAAAAGAGCTGAATCAAGTTCTACATCATCAACCGAAACCGGATCCATGGCTGTTCCGAATGACAGAGCACTTATAACGCCCATTATTATGAAAAAAACAAGGAAAAATAACAGATACATACGAAGATTTCTCATTTCTTCCCTCCCAGGTTCATCGGTTCTATCCATAAAAAACCTCAATCAAATATCTTTGCAGGATTGAGTATAAAATGGGGATCAAAAACCTTTTTTATCCCTTTCATAAGGGAAATCTCTTCCTCATCCACAACATAGGAAAGATATGCTTTTTTCACTAAACCAATCCCGTGTTCCCCTGAAATAGTGCCCCCTCTGTCCCTGCAGTCCTTAAACAGCTCTTCCCGAACTTTTTCCAGTTTCTCTTTCCATTCTTTTTCCGGCAGGGGGACGGTCTTTCCTTTGTCATATCTGACCTTCATGATATGTGTGTGCACATTGCCGTCGGCAGCATGCCCGTAAGTCGGAAGCCACAATCCATATTTTTTCTGGACATCCATCACTTTTTTTACATGATCGGCTATTTCAGCCCTGGGCACGGCAATATCCAGGGTCTCAACATTATCCTCTTTTATCGATTCATATATTTTGCTCCTTATATCAAGAACCAGTTTTTGTTTTTCCGGGCTGTCCGCCACAAATACATCCAACGCCCCCTTCTCAAGGCTTACCTCAGCTACTTTTTCTGATAGTTTATCAATTTCATCCTCGCTTGAAGCATCCAGTATAACTAAAAGATAGGTATTCCCCATTTTGCTGGGCCATCTCTTTTTCAAGAGCTCTTCAGTCCTGACAATCACTTCCTTTGGAATAAACTCCACGGCCATAGGAAGTATTTTCCTTTTGATCAAAAGAGGCACTGTTTCTATAGCGCACGCAAGGTCATCATAAGGAATAATAAGAGACCGGCTCGCTTCAGGAGGAGGCATAAGCTGTATAACGGCCGAGGTCACAATACCCAGCGTTCCTTCAGAACCGATAAACAGGTTGAGAAGACTGTATCCTGCGCTGCTTTTCATCACCTTTCCGCCTGGACGTATTATCTTTCCGGAAGCCAGAACCACTTCAAGCCCTCTTATATAGTTCCTTATCACTCCATATTTCACGGCCCGGGCCCCTCCTGCATTCGCTGCGACCAGGCCTCCGATCATAGCGCTTTCATCTCCAGGATGAGGGGGGAAAAACAAGCCAGCGGACTCTATGGATTCATAAAAATCCATCAGAGTGACTCCAGCCTCCACCACAGCCATCTGGTTATCCACATCCACTTCCCTGATCCGGTTCATTCTCTCTACAGACAGAACAATCCCTCCGAGGCAAGGGACGCACCCGCCGCAGAGGCCGGTAGCCCCGCCTCTTGGCGTAACCGGTATCCGTCTTTCATCAGCATATTTCAGAACCTTTGATACCTGTTCAGTACTGGCCGGCTTGACCACCGCATCCGGCATATGAGCAATATCAGAAAGAGTAAACTCATCATGGCTGTAATCGATCATCTTGGATTTATCAGTAATGACATTCTTCTCCCCTACTATTCCTTTCAAATCCTCAATCACCTTCTCATCCGCTTTCTTGTATTCCGCCATTTTTTCTGTTCCTTTTTTATTTCATTTAATTCGGGCTCGGTTTGAGCGGCCTTGAAGATTGTGCCTTTTGATGCATAAATTTGATTCCGATTCATTCACAAGCCACACCTGATTTTCATCTTACTTTACGATCACAAACGGAATATCCGCCTTTTTCACCATTTTATTGAAGTTCTTCAGGTCCCGTTCCAGATACAGGTCCAAAAGCCCCAACTGGGAGTCTGCCTTTGAGGACAGCTCTTGAAACACTCTATAAGACTGTTCCGTAGGCCGAAAGTCAGCGCTTGATACATATGAAGCGAGAGCCGCTATCTTATTGTCGACCTTGATGGGGAAATTTAAAGGATCCTGACCGCTTTTTGACTTTGACTGGATAAGCTCATTTTCAACAGCATCCAGCTTTTTAATGATATCCTTACCTGCCTCGATGATATCCCTAATGTTATCGTAGTCCTTGTATCTTTCAAAAAAGTCCTGGATCTGCTGCTTCACGCCTCTCAGTGTTTTTATCCCTCTGTTTACTTTACTGCTCTTATTCCTGATCTCTATCAGAAAACCAAACTGTTCCTGAAGATCCCGCTGCGTGGCCTCGATTCTTGGATCTTTTTTCCATTTCCAGCTCTTGATCATCTGGTCCTCCCCCACTTTAAGCCTGACCGAATAGTCACCCGGAACAGCCACCGGACCTCTCAGTGAAGCTCCCCAGTAAACAGCGCCGGGGACCCTTTCGGCTCCGGGGTAACGCATATCCCACACAAACCGGTTCATCCCTTTCTCTATAGAGATCGTCTGGGAGCCGGAATACCCCCAGCGTGAAAAAGATCCGGATGTGTCTTGTTCCCTTTCCCCGGATTTAAACTCCTTTATGAGATTCCCCTGGCTGTCCAGAAATTTCAGTGTAACCTCTTCTTCTGGCTTCTCCTTGAAATAATAATAGATCACACTTCCGGCAGGAGGGTTCTCTCCCATATCTGAACTCGGGTATCCATACCCTCCCATTCTGTAAGAACTCCTTGGGGTAAAAAGAAAAAAATCAGCTTCCAGTACGTCATCTGTCAGTTGATGCAGAGGGGTCAGGTCATCAAGAATCCAAAACGCCCTTCCATGTGTCGCAGCTATCAAATCATCCTCTTTAACTACCATATCGCGTATGGGAACCACCGGCAGGTTCAACTGCAGAGACTGCCAGTTTTTACCGTCATCAAAGGAGATAAAAACACCTGTTTCTGTCCCTGCATAAAGCAGTCCTTTTCTCTCGGGATCTTCTCTTACAACACGGACAAATGTGTTGTCAGGGATTCCATTCGTAATTTTCTCCCATGTCCTCCCAAAATCCTCTGTTTTATAAATATAAGGAGAAAAATCATCCAGCTTGTGCCTATCCACGGCGATAAAAGCTCTTCCGGCTTTAAAGGTGGATGTTTCTATCATGCTGATCATGCTCCATTCGGGCATGTTTTTGGGAGTGATGTCTTTCCAGGATTTGCCGCCGTCTCTGGTGATATGCACCAGTCCATCATCAGATCCCGCCCATAAAATATCCGGGTCATATACGGATTCCGCAAGAGCAAAAATAGTGCAGTAGTATTCAACGCTTGTGTCATCTTTGGTGATAGGCCCCCCGGACTTATTTTGCTTGGACTTATCATTTGTTGTGAGGTCAGGACTTATGACCTTCCAGCTGTGGCCTTCATCAGTGGATTTGAACAACACTTGAGCCGCATGGTAGAGGACATTCGAATTAAATCTTGAAACAAGGATAGGCGCTGTCCACTGGAATCTGTACTTCAGGTCTTTAGCCCCCCATCCCATAGGATTTTCAGGCCAGGGATTAATAGCCCTCGTCTCACGTGTTTTATAATCCCAGCGTGTTATCAATCCTCCGTAGCTGCCTGCATACACAATATCAGGGTTATCTTGTTTTGGAACTACATGGCCGCTTTCCCCGCCTCCTACCGAATGCCAGTACTTAGGACCTATCCCGGATTCCGTAGTTCTGGAGGCAATACGCACTGTTGAATTATCCTGCTGGGCTCCGTAGACCCAATAGGGGAACTGGTCATCTGCGGCGACATGATAGAACTGCGCAGTGGGCTGGTTGTCCTGGGGTGTCCATGAAATTCCTCCGTTATAGGTCACATTAGCCCCGCCGTCATTGCTGTTTATCATTCTGTCCGGATTATTCGGGTCGATCCAGAGGTCATGATTGTCGCCATGAGGCGTTCTTATATAAGAAAAAGTTCGGCCTCCGTCCAGAGAGCGGTACAAACCGGTATTAAGGACATACACCTCGTTAGGATTCTGGGGATCTGCATAAATCCGGGAATAATACCAGGCCCTCTGACGGAGATTTCTATCACTGTTGACTTTCATCCATGTCTCTCCGCCGTTATCAGAAAGGAAAACGCCCCCCTTTTCTGCCTCCACAATCGCCCAGACCCTATCCTGCCTGGCGCCGGATACAGCCACCCCGATCTTGCCCAGGACTCCTTTCGGCATCCCGGTATTGTGTGTCAGTTCCTTCCATGTATCGCCGCTGTCAGTGGATTTGTAAAGCCCGCTTCCAGGGCCCCCGCTCACTAAGCTGTAAGGAGTCCGGTGCGCTGACCAGAAAGCCGCATAAATCACCCTTGGATTAAAAGGATCCAGAATAAGGTCTATGGCTCCGGCTTTTTCGCTGACATAAAGGACTTTCTCCCATGTCTGGCCCCCATCCTTTGACCTGAAAACGCCTCTCTGCATGTTGGGGCCATACACATGGCCTAAAGCCGCCACATAAACCAAGTCTGGATTTCTGGGATGGATTCTGACCCTGGATATCTGGCGGGTATCCCCGAGTCCTATGTGCTTCCATGTCTTGCCTCCATCCAAAGACTTATACATGCCATCGCCATGGGATACATTCCCCCTGATAGGAGCTTCACCCATTCCCACATAAACCACATTTGGATCCCATTCAGAAACAGCAACAGCTCCAACAGAACCGGTTTTAAAATATCCGTCGGATACAGGCCTCCAGTTCATCCCTCCGTCTTCGGTCTTCCAGACTCCTCCTCCGCATGAGCCAAAATAATAGGTATACGGCATGGAAGGGATCCCGGTTACCGCCGTCACTCTTCCTCCTCTATAAGGGCCTATACACCGCCATCTCATTGCCTGATATGCACTCTGGTCAATACGTTTCACATCTTTAGCAGCCACCTGGTTTCCCTGTAAAAAGAAAGGGAGCGCATATACAAGAGACAAACAAAAAGCCACAGTAAAAATCTTTTTTAAATTCAAAGAATTCATAAAACACCTCTTTATCATTTAATGTCTATTGCATCTCAAAGTACGCTTGCACACGTTTGATGGTTTTTCTCCTGCCTATAAGCTCTAAAACCTCAAATATTCCGGGACTGACCTTCATTCCCAATACAATGACTCTCAACGCATGGATAAAAAGGGCTGCCTTCACTCCTTCCTTTTCAGCTCTTTTTCGTATGATTGTTTCGACTTTTTCCGCTGTAAAATCACCGCATTCTGAAAAATCCTGAATGAGTTTTGGCAAAAGCAGCTTAAGGCGTTCATCCTTCAGGTATTTTGAAACAGCCTCTTCCTCCATAGGATAGTCATCTGACAGAAAAGGCCTGGCTCTGGGCGTAAAATCCGTTATACGCCTGTTTCTTTGCTTTAAAAGGCCCACCAGCCGTGAAAACCATTTTCTTTGCTTGTTTTCAAATTCATCAACCCATAGACCCGAATTTTTCAGCTCTTCCCTCACATAAGGAAGCAATTCCTCTTCATCCATTTGAGAGATAAGCTGACCGTTCAGCCATTCCAGCTTATCAAGGTCAAAAATAGGATTCCCGCTGCTTCTTCGGTCCAAATAGAATTTCTCTTTCATCTCCTCCATGGAATAGATTCTTTCTTTTCCGGGAGACCAGCTCATCTGGGCAAGAAAGTTCACGACAGCCAAAGGAAGAAATCCTTTATCACGGAATTCCAGAACAGATGTCTCGCCGTGCCTTTTGCTCAGCTTCTTTCTGTCTTTCCCCAGTATGAGAGACATATGGGCAAACCTCGGTATATCAGCTCCCAGTGCTTTGTAAACAAGGATCTGTTTGGGAGTATTTGATATATGGTCGTCCCCCCTTATAACGTGAGTGATCTTTTGGTCGATGTCATCACTCACTACAGAGAGATGATAAGTGGGAAGCCCGTCCCGCCTGAGAAGCACAAAATCTTCAATATTATCTGATCGTGTTGTGATGGTTCCGTGTATCATGTCCTTGTATCTGACCTCTCCCCCGGGGACCTTAAACCGCACAGCTTTTTTAAGCCCTTGCTGTTCGTAATGTCTTATCTTTTCTTTAGAAAGGCTGGAACACGCACATCTGGTCTGCCATTGCCCTGAAGCCTTTCTGTTTTCAGGAGTGCAGTAGCAGTAATAGGCAGCACCTCTTTTCACAAGCTCCTCTGCTTTTTTCTGATAGAATTTAAGTCTTTTTGATTGGAACACAGGACCTTCGTCCCAATCCAAACCCAGCCAGCTGAGCCCCTTAATGATTCCCTCACTCATTTCTTGAGATGACCGTGAAATATCCGTGTCTTCAACCCGGAGAATAAATCTCCCTTCGTAATGACGGGCATACAGCCAGTTATAGAGCGCTGTGCGGGCTGCTCCGATGTGCAGGTGTCCTGTGGGACTGGGAGCAAATCTTACGCGGACCATTATTTGAAACGAATATATCAAAAAACCGGGAAACAGTAAACCTTTCTTCTTATGGGGGACGCTCCATAAGGTACCACCCTATATTACTGAATCCGCTGGATATTAAAAAATATTCCAGATTGTCCCCCTCTGAACTATTTCTATTTAATACACTACCGCCATCCTGAAGAAGAAAGTTCCTCTATGAGTATGTACCAACGATGCAGGACAAGTGAAGATCTCATTCTGGTAGTAAGCCGTGCAAACAAGCGGGATTTTATAGAGTGGTACCTAATGGGACGTCCCCGGATGATTTAGCAAAAAAAATATTGTGAAGCCATTCGTAAGATATTATAATGATTTGTTCTTTTTCATGTATTTTATGAAACCATAGCCGTTATTTATGAATAATACAGATTAAAAAGGGAGTTTTATTAATGGACAAAAGAGAAGCATTAAAAAAAGTCGCACAAAGACTTCGCATTCATTCCATAAAAATGACTTCTGAAGCAGGCTCAGGTCACCCCACGACCTGCCTTTCAATGGCTGAGATCGCAGCTTGTTTATTTTTTGATGAGATGAGATACAACATACACGACCCTTTCGACTGGTCAAATGATGAATTCGTCCTCTCCAAAGGACACGCGGCTCCCCTTCTGTGGGCCTGTTATGCTGAAGCCGGCATCATCCCTCTGGAAAGCCTCATGGATCTGAGAAAAATCTCAAGCCCTTTAGAAGGACATCCCACTCCCAGGATGAACTGGGTTAAATCAGCAACAGGTTCTCTTGGGCAGGGCCTTTCCATAGGTGTCGGGATAGCCGCTGCTATCAAACTGGCTGGATCAGACCGAAGAGTGTATGTAGTTATGGGAGATGGTGAGTGCGCGGAAGGTTCGACCTGGGAAGCATCTAACAGCGCGGCTGACCTTGGATTGGATAACCTCTGTGCCATTGTTGATATCAACCGGCTGTCCCAGTCAGGACCGACCATGCACGGTCATGATATCAATGCCTATACCAGAAAATTCAGAGCTTTTGGCTGGGAATGCATAGAGATAGACGGCCATAATATAGAACAAATTCTTCAGGCCCTTCATAAAGCCAAAACAGCTGAAAAACCCGTGGTCATTCTGGCAAGGACCATTAAAGGAAAAGGAGTGTCCTTCCTGGAAAATAAAAACGGATGGCACGGCAAACCCTTAAAAGGCGATGATATCCATAAGGCTCTTAAGGAAATCGGACCTATGCCTGAAATAGACGCAAAAAAGTATGTTAAAAAACCGGAGAAAGCTGCGGCTCCTGAATTAAAAAAAAGATATGACTTCGAAAAGCTGGACTATAAAAAGGACACAGCCACCCGCAGAGGTTACGGAAACGCGCTTATGAACCTGGGAAAGGTCAACGAAGCTGTTGTATGCATAGACGGTGATGTGAAGAACTCAACATATGCGGAAGACTTCTTTGAAGCCTTTCCTGAAAGGTCCTTTCAATCCTATATTGCTGAACAGAATATGATAGGGATGGGCATAGGAATGGCTGTCAAAGGCTATATCCCGTTCATGGCTACATTCTCAGCTTTTCTCGGAAGAGCGCATGACCAGATCCGGATGGCAGCTTACTCTATGTCCAACATCAAAGTGGCTGGATCCCATGCTGGAGTCAGCATTGGAGCGGACGGCCCTTCCCAAATGGGATTGGAAGATATGGCTATCTTCACTCCCATACCAGGATGTGTGGTGTTTTATCCCTGCGACGCCCCATCTGCCGAAGCCTGCGTTGAAACCATGGCTCGGCATCACGGCATGGCCTATATAAGGACAACCCGGCCTGCTACTCCGGTGCTCTATAAAAAGGGAGATAAATTTCCAGTGGGAGGGTCAAAGGTCCTAAAAAAGAGCAGCCAAGACAAAGCCCTTCTCGTAGCAGCCGGAATCACTGTTTTCGAAGCTCTCAAGGCCTATGAAGTATTAAAGAAAAAAGGAATTCCTGTTCGTATCATGGATGCCTATTCCATAAAACCCGTAGACAGAGCCGGCCTGATAAAAAATGCGGAAGAGACAGGGGGTAAGGTCGTTGCAGTGGAAGACCATTATCCCAACGGAGGCTTGGGATGTGCTGTAGCTCAAGCCCTGGCGGGAAAGGCAAAAGTTATCCATCTGGCTGTTGGATCCCTTCCCCGTTCAGGAAAACCTGATGAGCTTCTTGATAAATACGGGATATCAGCCAAACACATCATAGAAGCCGTTGAAAAACTACAGTAAACAACGCTTTTACGAAACATCAAAAAAATTTCTTGCCTTTTTCTTTTTTTGCACAGCTCTTCTGCTTCAGTGTTCCGCTCAGACAGACTCCGGCACGGTCACGGCGGTCTATGACGGAGACACCATCAAAGTCCGTCTTGCGAATGGGCAAGAAGAAAAAATTCGATTGATCGGAATTGATGCTCCGGAAACAAACTCTGAGGACGAAAAAACAAGGCTGAACTCATTTTATTCAAAAAGATTTGCCTTTAGGTCCTTATACAAGAAACCGGTAAGGATAGAATATGATTGGGAAAAACGCGACAAATATGGGAGGCTTCTTGCCTATATCTGGACTGAAGACGGAACTCTCTTTAATGAATTTATCATTCAAAGAGGATTTGCCGCTGCTTACACCCGATTCAAATACAGGCAAGAATACAGGGAAAGATTTGTAAAAGCAGAGAAATACGCCAAAACCAAAGGAAACGGTATGTGGAAAAAAGAGCCTTTTCACTTAATCACTGAACAGGAGGTTCCAGCTCACATGGGGACTCTGGTCTCCTATGGATTTACATGCGAAAAAATCGAAGATAAAGAAAACCTGATTCTTCTTGTTTCAAAAAATGATAACTTTGGAGTCCCCTTGTATAAAAAATACCTTCATTTCTTCCCTGATATAAATTCTTTGATAGGAGAAAAAATCTTCATATCCGGTCTCTTAGAGGAATACAACGGCCAGCCTCAAATAATGCTCTTTCTGCCCTCTCAAATCAAATAATCACTCATAACTCACTGATTTTCCAGAGGCAGCAGGGACAAATAAAAAATGCGCCAGGCGGGATTCGAACCCGCGACCTTCGGTTCCGGAGACCGACACTCTATCCACTGAGCTACAGGCGCATAAATTCAGATATGATAAATATAAATCAATCCATTCCGTTTTTCAAACCTAAAGATTGACTCACTTCCCTGTTTTTTAATAAAAAGGTTGACTAAGAAGCAAAAAATTACTATAAATTTAAAGGGCTATAAAGAGGATATTTGTCTGATTGTTTGTGTCAGATAATAATTAACCTGGATTATTCACAAGTCGAGGTTGCTGCAGATGCGAGGCACAGGGTGCGAAGCTGTGGTACTTCACCACGAGTACCCTGTAACGAAGCAGATGCAGTGAGATCGGCTTGCCTGAAAGGTAAAAAAATGGCGATTAAAATGAAAGTGAAAACAGGCAAAGATATTTCAGTTGTCATTTTTTTAAAAAGTATGCATATCCTTGAAAGCAAAACAAAAAATTGCTCATCGCCATTTTTTTATGAATAGGTCAGGTTAAATATATACTGCTAACTGCTAAGGTTGATTCATATTGGATAAAAGCAACAGCCAAAAAAATTCTATAAATAACTACCGAGTCCGCAGCTTTCCAAAAGACATCCTTATTCTCAACAACAACAGCAATGAAGCTTTTTTTCTTGACGGCCTGTGTCCTGATACAGCCCGAGTGCACTATGCTCCCAGCATTGACAAAGCAGCTTCTCTTGCAAAATCCCTGGATTTCAATGTCCTGATAGCTGATTTCTCTCTCGCCAGCTATTCCCTCCTCCAGGGAATTTTCAAGAACACGACCAGCATTATCATAACAGGATATTCAGAGAAAGAAACAATAAATACAGCCAGAGGATGGCCTCAAAATCGGTTTGCCACTACCTTTGTGTTCTCTCAATCAGAAAGCAGCAAAAGTTCCTTCAGGCGTTCTCTTGAAACAGCCATAAAACACTCGCATCTTCTTCTTGAAGTCCAGGCCCTCAAAAAATCCGCTGACAAAAAAGAAATAGATTACAAGAAAGCCTTTTATGAGATAAACAAAATAAAAAAGTTTATCAAATCATCCATAGTCAAGGAAATCGAAAAACGCATTGCCTTTCAAGCTAAATATGACCATTTTAGAAAAGAAAGGCTTAAGATAGAAACGCTTCTGAAAAAACTTTACATGGCCAATGATGTAACCAGCCTGATTGATACCATCTCTGACATCAAAGAACTCATAAACGCCAGCGGGACGACCATCTACATTCTTGAAGAGACCCGTTCCAGCGACAAATATTTAAAACCTCTGGTATGGGATGATTCCATCCTCTCCCATGTCGATTTCACAAAGCATATCGTTCGCTTAAACGATGATGACTTTGCTGCTCAATCAGCCCGGCTCACAAAAATAATAAGATCTGCTGGGATAAAAAAAGATGCCGGAGTCAGCTCCCGTTACCAACAACAGTTGAATTCCCCTCTATACAGCATAATCTGTATCCCCATCATATACAAAAACGAACTCATTGGAGTGCTTGAAGTCTATAACAAGAAAAAGGACCAGCAGTTCGCTCCACAGGGTTTTGATCAGATCGACCAGGATACACTTATCCATCTATCCGAACACATATCCATAGCCATAACAAAACTTAACTTGATCCAATACGACCCTTTGACTGGACTTTTGAGACCCGAGCCTTTCTTTGAAAAGGTCATCCAGAAAATCATACAGGAAAATAAAAGGCACCGGGAAGAAGGAAGCTACGCTCTTGTAATGGGAGATGTCGACTGGTTCAAAAATTATAATGACAGGTTAGGCCATGAGTCAGGAAACCGCTTATTGAGAAAGCTGGGAGGAATCCTCAAGGTGTCCATACGTGAGGAAGATTTTCTCTGCCGTTACGGAGGAGAAGAGTTTTTATTCTTTTTATCCGGCATAGAAAACGAAGAGGAAGCCCTCATGTTTACGGATAGGATAAGGAAAAACGTAGAAGAGACCTACTTTGATAACCAGGAAATACAGCCCAGGAACAATCTCACTATGAGCTTTGGGATCACTAATTTTTCAAAAGATAAATTCAAATCCCCCCGATCCATAAACACAGAAAATTTGAAACACCTCGTTAACGAGGCTGACATTGCTTTGTCTGAAGCCAAAGGAAAAAGGACTTCTTTCCTAAGTAAAAAAGAAGAAAAGGCCTTTGAAAAAAATAAGATCTCCGTATATCACAGGCGCATCTCAAAGCCGGAAAAAAGCTCTTTTCTTATCAAACCAGATGCTAAATTCCCTGAAGAAAAAAGGAGATATCCAAGATACTATTCTTCCATCCCTCTGATCTATAAAGACAAAAAAGGCCATGAAGCCACAAAAACAATAAATATAAGCCGGGGAGGGGCTAAAGTCTCCAGCAACATTCTGATCCCCCCTGACAAAACTCTAGATCTTATTGTTGTTCTGACAAACAAGGCCTTTGAATGCAGAGGACATGTGGTCTATTCACATAAAGGAAACGGACACCTCTCTTACTATTATGCAGGAATTGAGTTCACTAAAATGTCACTTGAGAATAAAAAGATGCTGGGAAAATATTTAAATTCCCTATCCTGACAATTCTTTGATTATTGATTCTGTATACTCTTCCAGGGGTGAGCTCTTTGCATCGAATTCTGTCTTCAAATCATCAATATACTCAGAAAAACCGTTAAAGTCATCCTGGTTGCTCCAGTTTTCCATGCTCACTCTCTCGAGCATTTCTTTAAGCTTTCCCTCATTTAAAACATCTTTTGTACTCTGAGGGAAAAAGCAGTCCTTCATCTCACAGACTCTCAGGCAGCCAAGAATAAGTTTGCGTACATTTTCCTGCTCCTGTATGATTTCCTGTTTAATAAAAAAATGCTCTTTAGGTGAAGTGGTCTCATCAAGCTTGTCATAAAGCTTGTCCGCTTTGCTGATCCCCTCTGTTACTGCATCTATAACATATCTACCGTCCAGAGCGATCTTACCCTCATTTTCAAAATAAACGACCTTTGCTTCGGATTCACTGCCTTCGGTTTTTTTGAATTTTTCTAATTTCTCATAAGGCCCTCTATCTTCATCTTCCTTTTCTTCTTCCTCTTCCTCCTGTTCCTCTCCCAACTCCAGTTCTTCCTCCTCCTTTTCATCATCCAGTTCATCCTTCTCATCCTCATCAGATGATTCCATTGGCTCCAGCTCCTCGTCCGCTTTTTCTTCAGTCTCTGACTCTTCAGCTTCGTCTTCCTCCTGTTCCTCCTCTTCGATCTGTTCCTCAAAAGTATCCAGCACAGCTCCTTGGCTTCCATTTTCCCCAAGAAGTTCTTTGATTTTATTGAGTCTCCGGAGTTCATCACCAAGGTCAAAATCCTCATTTACAGGCCCGATGCTTTCAGGGATTTCTGTTTCTATTCCATATTTTTCTTCCAGTTCCTTTCTCAGAGTGGTTAACTTTTCAGTTGTCTCTTCATTTATATTTTCAAGCTTCGTGTTTAATTCTTCGATGATTTTCAGCTCTTCCAAAGACTTTCCAGTCAGGGATTCAATTTCAGACTGAAGCTTCATAACGATTTTAAGATGAGATTTTATCTCATCCTTTATGGATATTTTTTCATCCTCAAACTCGGACAGGAGCGTTTTATATTCACTTAAACTCTCCCTCTCTTCGTTGACCTCATTCTCTATCTCGCTGATCTTGCTCTCAGCCTCTTCCTTCTGCCTGTTTATTGCTTCTTCCAGGTCTTCCTGGATTTTTTTTCTTCTTTCATCGAGAATCTTATTAAGCTGTTCTTCCACCTCTTCTATTATAGAAGCTGAACTTTTTAAAAAAGCATCTTTTTTGTCCATTTTTTTATCTCCTGTCCCCTTTTTTTAGATAATACATCTGCCTCTTATCAGTGTCAATATTCTCACTCAATCATCGCTCCTTTTATCTGCGCTAAATATAGCGAAAATCCTGTATCCATGACAATACCCTTTTGGGAGTAAATCAGGGGGGAATTTTCTGCTTGACATCTCACCCTTAAGGGTGAGACATACAGGGGTGCAGCCCTACTGGAGGGCAGTGCTTTTTTTTGAGGAGATGCTTGCCATATGCTCGAAAAAAGGCATCAAACGGGTGCTTTCAAACCTTATTTTTTCCCATTTTTTTAGATCAAGCGAACAAAAGGCTTTAACAACTTCCGGGTCAAACTGAGTCCCTGAGTTTCTTTCGATCTCTTCTCTGGCAAATTTGAAATCCCTCTCGTTTCTGTACGGCCGGTAAGATGTAATGGCATCCAGAGCATCGGCAACCGCAAATATCCTTGCTTCTTTAGGGATTTCTTGCTTTTTGAGACTATTGGGATACCCGCCTCCTTCAAATCTTTCATGATGGTACAGAATGATATTTCCAACTTCCTGAACAAGCTTTATTTCTTTAATGAGGCCGTATCCAAGGGAAGGATGAAGCCTTATCTTCTCCCACTCCGATGCTGAAAGAGCGCTTGGCTTTTTGAGAATGGAATCCGGAATAGCTATCTTCCCCACATCATGGAGGAGCGCACCTTTTTTTATATTGTCCAGAGTCTCCGGGTCGTTTATACCCAGTATCTTTGCTAATACCTGGCTGTATTTCGCCACTGTCCGTGAATGACCGAAAGTCTCAACATCCCTTAAATCCAGAGCTGTCATAAGGTTTTCCAGTGTAGAATCATATATTTCTTCAAGCGCAAGCGCTTTTTTTAGATCTTTCTCCTGCTGGTCCTTGATCCTTTCTATCCTCTCCCGATACATCCGTGTATCGCTTAAGAGGTCTTTTTTCAGCACTTCATTTCTCACAGCAGAGTAAAGTCCCGCTTTATTATCAGGTTTGATAATATGGTCTATGACTCCTTTTTTGTATAACGACACAGCAAATTCCGTATCAATCTGACCGGGAAGCATAATGATTCCCAGTTCTGGGTTGAACTTTCTTATGCTTTGGATCGTGCTGATTTTATGCTGTTCGCTTGAACCCAGACGAAAAAGCAGGATTGAAAAACTATTGGCGCTTAATAATTTATTTGAAGCCTGGGAAAAATCTGATGCTTCCTCTATGAGAAAAGAATGCTTTGATAAAAATTCTTTCAGAGAACTCCTCCGCTTCTTATTGTTATCAACAATCATCAGTTTTGTTTGGCTTGACATCCACGATCTCCTTTGTTTTCCGCCTCAGCTTTTTATACATCATTTGTATCAAAAAGGCAAAGAATTACGTCTTTGAGCAAAAAATATTCTGTGGATTCCGGCCAGGTCTCTTTCACACTCCACATGTTCCCATTCTTCTGAAAAAAAACTTCTCACTTTATCTTCCTGGCCTTTTCCTATTTCAAATATCAAATACCCCCCAGGCTTTAAATATTTCGGGGCTTCGCCTATCAATTGATTGATAAATTCATATCCATCCCGGCCTGAAACAAGGGCTTGTTTTGGTTCGAACTTCCTGATCTGGGGATCCAGAGCGAGCCAATCCTTTTCTGCGACATAAGGGGGATTGCAAACAATAAAACCGCATTTTTTTTTTAAAACAGCTTTGCTGAAAGGCCCGAACATATCTCCCCTTATGAACCGAACATTATCCAGATGATGATAACGAGCATTTTTTTCTGCATAGGAAAGCGCCTTTTCTGATACATCCAATCCCACTATCTTGACTCCAGGCAGTTCTCTCGCAGCCGCTAAGGCGATGTTGCCGCATCCGGTCCCTATATCTATGATCATCTTCTCATTTCCAGAATAAAGGTCAAGAATTTTCTTTACCAGGCCCTCAGTCTCAGGTCTGGGAATCAGGACTCCTCTCCCTATTTTAAAATCCATTGACCAGAACTCCTTGGTCCCGATGACATACGCCAGAGGCATTCCCCTCTTCCTCTTCCCCAGCATTTCCAAATATTTGTCCCTCTTTTTATCAGATATCCTTAGTTCCGGCGCAGAATAGAACTTTTCTTCAGAAAAACCGGCTGCCTTTAAAAGAATTGTTTTTGCTTCCAAAGCCGGCTTATCAAAATCCTTTAATAGAGAAGTCCCCTTCCTATGCAAATCCCGTAAATTTGACATTCTCTCTTTTTTACAAATTCAGGTGCGGATGAAGCGATATTAAAGATGTCACTTCCAATCAGTTTGACTCTGCCATCATTTTGGTCTGAAAATGCACGGTCAGATTTTTGATGACCTCATCAAGGTCCCCATCAAGGATGCCTTCGATATTATAAAGTGATTGATTCAGCCTGTGGTCCGTAACCCGGGATTGGGGAAAATTATAAGTCCTTATTTTTTCACTCCTCTCCCCGGTCCCGACCTGAGATTTTCTATCCTTTGATATTTTCTCATGCTGTTCCCTCTGGGCAATATCCATCAATCTTGTCCTCAGGATCTTAAGCGCTTTTTCCTTGTTTCTGTGCTGCGACTTCTCATCCTGGCATGAAACCACCTGCCTGGAAGGGATATGAGTCACCCTTATGGCTGTATAATTTCTGTTGACATTTTGCCCTCCCGGCCCTGAAGCACCAAAAGCTTCGATTCTGATATCCTTTGAATCAAGCTTCACATCCACATCATCAGCCTCTGGAAGAACGGCAACTGTTACCGTGGAAGTATGAATTCTTCCGCTTGCTTCTGTCTCAGGTACTCTCTGCACCCGATGGACACCGCTTTCATATTTCAACTGAGAATAAACTCTGTTTCCCTTGATATTGGCAACGATCTCCTTGAACCCGTTTATGGTCGATGAACTTGTGCTCATTACTTCCATCTTCCATCCCTTTTTTTCGGCAAAACGCGAGTACATACGGAACAGATCCTGAGCAAAAAGCGAGGCTTCATCCCCCCCGGCTCCTGCTCTGATCTCCAAGATCACATTCTTTTCATCATTCGGATCTTTTGGAAGGAGCAGCACCCTGAGCTCTTCTTCCAGTCCCTTTTTCTTTTCCTTCAATTTGCTGAGCTCTTCTCTGGCAAGTTCCTTAAGGTCCTCTTCTGTATCCGGACTGTTTAAAATCTCCTGCGAATCCTTTATCTCATCCAGGACTCTCTTATACGTTTCATATTTACGAACAATGGGTTCAAGCTCAGACCTTTCTTTAGAGGCTTCCTTTATTTTTTGAGGGTCAGATATAAACTCAGGGTCTGACAAAGAAGAAGTAAGCTTGTTATACCTCTCCCTTATGGATTCTAAATCTTGGAGCATATTCTATTTCTTATTTTTATCCCAGGAAATCTTTCCATATTTTCTTTGGAATTTTTCGACTCTTCCAGCACTGTCGACAAACTTTTGTTTCCCGGTGAAAAAAGGATGGCACTGCGAACAAATCTCAACCCTTATCTCATCTTTGGTGGAGCGGGTCTTAAAGCTGTTTCCGCAAGCACATGTCACCACACATTCTTTGTATTCAGGATGAATATTCTTCTTCATTTTCTTCCTCTTTCTCCTTAGTAGAGGTCTATTATAACAAACTAGGCTAAAAAACTCCAGATATTCTATGCAGTCCTTATCTTTTTTCTCACACAGTCCCAGTCTATGGAAAAATCCGTCTTCTGCCTGGCCTTTTTGACTTCATTTTTATACTGCTTGGAGTCAAAATAGCCCTCCAATTTCTTGTCAACGGGCAGAAGCATCTCTTCGGCCTCCCATTGATAGACCTTTCCCTCACCGTCCCTCAGGCATTCGAGATAAACGATCCATGCCAGCTCTTTAAAGGTTATCTTTTTAAACGTCCTTCTTATCTCTTCCACTTCCGCCTTTTTTGCAGGGGATACAAAATCAAAATACCTGGAGAAAAGAAGCGCGTTATGAAAATATGCCGGATACGCTATGATCCCCCGGTTCTTATTCAATCTGGCCACGTAAGAGAAAAGGTCAACGACCTTTTTCCCTAAACTCAACCCAGGATGTGCCTGCCCCGGAAGAGGTGTTTTCTGCTTTTCGAACATCACCCGGGGATTTTGCATGGTCAGCCATTCCAAAACCAAAAATTTTGATCTCGTTATCTCCAAAGGAAAGTCTTTTTTTGTCTTGAATGTCCCTTCCCTTATTTTAAGGTCAACGATGACATTATCCGGATTTTTCTCTTTATAATAGATAACGAGCCTTTGAAGAGGAGGGAACTGAGAAGAATCCAGCTCAAAATCTATGGGCCATAGACCTCTTTTTCTGGCGTCTTTATAAAAATTTCTCTTTCTTAATACGGCTTCGGCTTCTCTCATCGTGTATTTCCCGAGGAGAAGAGAAGTGCCTTTGGCCCCGGATATATCCTGAAAGATATCTCCCCTTTCAATAAGAGGTGTCAGGCTCGATTTTTTCTTCTTTTTATCTCTAATGATCTTTTTCATCCTTTTTCGAGGGCTTCTATTTCTTCGTAACCATAAAACTCCAGCACATCATCAGCTACCCTCATTTTTCTCTTAAGTTCAAAATATTTCGACTCAAATCTTGTTTTAAAGTGATGCCTTAAAACAATGATACCTCCTTTGCTCAGTATCTCTCTCTTATAGATCACTTTCAGCGGATCCCTTTTTTCTACAAGCAAATAAGGAGGATCAAGAAATATTAAGTCAAAAATCTTATTTTCTTTTGACAGCATGATGACGGCTCTGTTGAACTCTTTATGTATGACCCTGGTCAAACTCCCTGCTTCACATCTTTCTATATTTGTTTTGATCGCCTTGACCGCTGGATAAAATTCATCAATGAAAACCACTTCTCCGGCTCCCCGGCTTAAGGCTTCAATACCAAGAGACCCTGTCCCTGCAAATCCATCCAGGATGGATATATCGGGGATATCAAACTGCACTATGTTAAAAAGAGTCTCCTTTAGTTTGTGAGGCATAGGCCTGACTCTTTCATTCATCACCATCCGGAGACGCTTTCCCTTGTATTTTCCACTTATTACACGCAGCATATCCTCTTAGACCTTATTTAAAATTTAAACTGGCATGTTCACAAAACGATGTTTGTACAAGCCATATCTGATTTTTATGTCCATTTTTTTATGAATAATCCAATTTTAATAGAAAAACACAGCCCTCCCTTTTTCTATTCGCACATCTTTGAGACCATAGGGAAGTTCATACCAATTGCTCAATCCTGTGTATTCTGTTCCCTGGAGCTTTGACGCCAGATAAATCACTGTATCCAGCAGCAGAGGATCAACCCGTTCCTTATTCAGGAAAAGCTCATCGATCGCCAGACGAGCTGCCTCTTCTTTGACCTTGATTGTTCCGCTAAAATAAAAAATCATTTCAGGTTCAAGCATTAAAGAAAGGCCTGTTTTCTTAAACCGAAGCAGTATTTTCCCCTCTATCCTGTTCGCATCGAACAATTTCAATCTCAGTTCCTTTAACACATCTTCTTCCTGCTCGAGTCTGAATGCTAAATAGGAATTGAGTTCGCTTTCTGCAACCACTACCTGGCGTAAAGGGCCTGAATAATCCTCTTCACTCTCTGAATTGACTTTCTCAATCAGCCCCAGCACCTTCATCGCTTCATCAAGCGAATAACCTGTCTGAGCGGCATCAGCCTGTGAGAAAAAAACCGCAAAAATCAAACAAAAAACCACCATTCCCTTTTCAAACCGAAAACGAATGGCGTTTAAAATCTGAAGTCTGATTTTCATCTTATTAACCTGGATTATTCACGAGTCGAGGTCGCTGCAAATGCGAGGCACAGGGTATGAAGCTGTGGTTCTTCACCGCGAATGCCCTGTAACAAAGCAGATGCTGTGAGATCGGCTCGCCTGTAAGGTAAAATATGTATGCATTAAAATTAAAATCATAACATGAATTAAAATCAGAATCATGTTCTTTATAGGATAATCTTGTAAAAAGCATTTATCATGATAAATTTATTTAGGGATGCATACATATTTTATGAATAATTCAGGTTAGTAATGGGTAAGAGTACCATCTTTCTTGGCTTTCTTCAATGCCAGCCGGAACAAATAAATACTCAGGGGGAAAAAAACAACGGTGAAAACAGACAAAGCAATAATATTGGGAAGGATCTCAGAAAAGGGCGACGTAACGATGATGCTTTTCCGCAGTCCTTCAAGCGAATAAGTGATGGGAAGTATATAGGATATCCATTTTATCCATACAGGGAGCACTTTTATGGGGAAAAACACGCCTCCCAATAATCCGGAAACACTGCCGTAAATCCATGAAAACGGATTCCCTTTCTTATAAACAAGAATAAAACAGGCTGATAAAATCCCTATGCTTAAAAAGCACAAGGCAGTCAAAAGAAAAGTCAAGACAGCGCCCAGCCAATTTATTTTTTCAACCTGCATTCCGAAAACCACTACGGCCAGAATGAGGTGAAAGACAGTCGATGCAATGGAGTAAAGAAAATAATAAAGTGACGAACCGAACAGAATCACGGGAATGCTCGTTCGTGAGACCAAAATCGCTTCCAGGGTCCCTGTGACCTGAGCCTGCCTTATGATAGCAGGGAGGCGTTCCTGAAAAATAGCCAGCAAACCTGAAAAAGCAATCCCTATGATCACAAAAGAAAAGTAATCACCTCCGTAAGGGGCTAGAACTGAACTGCTGTTTGGAGATATTAATTTGGAAATAAAGAAAAAAGTGGCGGAGGACAGAAAAATACCAAAAAAAGAAGCGATAAATGAATACTTGTAGCTGGCTTCTTCCAGAAAATCACGCTTGAGAAAGGCAAAGAGTTTCTGCATCAGTACGGACATGACATCAATTCCCAAAAGCTTTGCTCTCAGGGGCCGGTTCTTTGACAGCCTTTTCATAGACTTCCTTCAAAGGAAAAGATCCTTGGCCCGTAAGGCTTCGAACAGAGCCTTCAGCCTTTATCTGCCCCTCTGCAATAATGGCTATGGTATGAGCAAATTCCGCGGCTTCCGATAAATCATGTGTAGCCCAGAACACTGTCTTCCCATGATTTTCAACCATTTCCTTCCTTAAAAAGGTCCTTATGTTCTGGGCTGCAACAGGGTCCAGACTTCGTGTGGGCTCATCAACAAACAGAATATCCGGATCCGTAAGAAGAGCTCTTGCAATCGCCATCATCTGGCGCATCCCTGTCGAATAGGTATTGAATCTCCGGCCCGCTGCTTTTTCCAGGCCCACTAAATCAATGACTTCCTGGATTTTCTTTCTTCTCTTTGACAGAGGAATATTATTTAAAGCTGCAAAAAAATCAAGATTCTGCAGCCCTGTCAGCCTCCAGTAAAAACTTCTTTCTTCAGCCAGTGCAAATCCAATGTGCTTCTTGACCTCGTCTGTTTCCTTTTCCAGGTCATGTCCTTTTATGAAAGCTTTCCCTTCATCCGGAAGTACAAGTGTCGATAAGATCTTGATCAATGTGGTCTTGCCAGCTCCGTTAGGCCCCATCAGACAAAAGCACTGACCCGGCCTGACTTCCAGGTCAATTCCTCTTAACGCTGTGGTGCCTTTCCTTTGAAAAGGATGAAGCAACAGCTCCTTGTATCCTTTTATTGCAGGATAGACCTTTGTGACATTCTTTACTTCTATCGCATTCATTTTCCGATCAGCCTTCTCATAACCAAATACACCGGCCTCCAGAACCGCCACAGATAGTGAACAGCCATTTTATATGATCCTGGAGAAATCCCATAGTAAAAGGAAACCCAGGAACGCGGAGGAAAGAAAAATTGATAAACCGCTTTCATAAACGGCAGAGGTTTCTTGTGCGAAAGAACGGAAAAAAAAGTGGGCGCATGCATGGGAAACATCAATTTCTGCTCTCGTGCCCTCACTGAATCCTTGGGCCAGAAAAATTCAAGAAGGAGGCGCTCCAGAGGGGAAACAGAAAACCTTCTGATGGTATCTTCTGAAACAGTCCCTGGCCAGAATTCATTGACAAGGCGAAGTCCATAGGAAACAGGCGCCTCAATGCCCTCTTTTCGACATATGTATAACACCTTATTCCAATCGAGTCCTCTAAAAGCAGACATTTCAGCAATATCTGTAAACCAGTCCAGCCTGGAATAAGAATGCTGCTGGGAATGCAGGCAGAGAAGGCACAGCTCGTATTCGGGCGAAAGAATTTGAGCCGGAGCTCCCTCTAAATCAATCCTTTGAACATGACGCCAAAGGTCCTTGCTCATTGAAAACGGCATATGAAGGCCGGGAAAATTATAATGAAGCTCCAAGTCGAGCCTTCCTCTTTGATAAACAGGCCTGTATGTCCAGTACATTTTCTCGCGCTCGCTCAATTCATGATGCATATGCTTGCTCCCCATTTGAACAAAACCCAGCTTCTTAAGCACTTCGATCATTCTGCCTCTGTGGGATGGAAAAACGAGAAGGTCCACATCAATAAAAAATCTGAGACCGATATCTTTATATATGGTTTTGGCAAGTCTCGCTCCTTTTATTACGGCTGCTTTGATACCGGATTGGTCAACGGACTTAAGCACGGGTTTTAAACAATTGAGAAGATAGAGATTCCGTCCGGAGTTTCTGATATAGATTTGCTTCAGCCTTTTTAAAATATCATCCGGGACTTTTCCTGCATGGGGCTTGAGATTTTGATACACAAGGAGCGAAACACTTTCCTCTTGAGCTTTTTTGAGTACTTTTTCCCAATCTAAACTCCCGTCAAGTATTTTTTCCAGTTCAGAATGCTGCTCCGGACGCGGCTCCACCCTTGAACACAAAATCAAGAGCTCTGTTTCAGAAGACATAATGAACCTGACCTATTCATCATCCAGGTTAAAAAAGTAAAAAGCAAAGACAAGAAAATAGACTGCAAGAATAACAAAAAACGGGGATTAAAGGATATCTTTACTTTATTTTTTAATAGGGGTTATATCATCGGGATTATCATCGGTATCACTAAAAGTGATAACCCCTACCACTAACGCCGCTCCAATAGGAATTAAAAATATTGGGGGTATTCCCTTTCTTTTGATCAGATAGACCAGGTCACCCACAGCAACATCTTCTTCCATCCAGATAACAACGATCTGACCTTCTTGAGCCTTTTTAATCGGCTTGTCGTTTAAAGTCAGTACCTTGACGGTCTGGTAGAAATCAGTTTCAGAAACATCTTCGGGGCCCAGAGCATGGATCTCGTCGTTTTTCCTTAGTTCTCCTTTAATGATCTCAACTGTCGCTAATTTGGTGTTCGGTTCATAGGAAATGATTTTTCCGACCAGGACTTCTCCTTTGCTGTTCTGTCCTTTGTTGATTTCTTCAGCAGCCTGCTGAGTCTGCTCGTCATAAGTCTTGAGTGTTATGGATAATTTTTCTGTTTTTCCTGAATGCACACCGACAAGCTCTTCAGCATTGTAATCACCGTTAACGGATGAAACTCCCATAACATAAAGACCTTTTTGCATATCTTCGAATTTGAACACACCATGATCGTCAGTTCCCGAGCTTTTGTAAACCTCTCCCGTTGCAACATTTCTCAGAGTGACCACAGCTCCCTCTACTGGAGTTGTCCCGTCTTCACTGAAAATGAATCCAATAAGCCTCCCTGTTGTTTGCTTTTCTGCTTTAGCTATATTTGGGAAATAAAGAAGAGTAAGAGAAAAACACAATAAAACAGCTGTGAATTTAATTTTGGCGCCTCTCTTCATAGTATCCTCCTTAGGATTTATTCAATATAAACTAATTTTGCAAAATTGTCAATTTGACCCTGTATAAAATTTGGACATATATGTTCTGTCTCTATTGTTTTGTCTGCTTATTCTAACAAGCTTTATATTTTTATTTATCGGCTTGATCTCTAGAGTATTCTGTCCCTGTTTCGTTTTAAGCTCTAACCCTGAAATACGTCCTCCGACGGCATATTGTTCATCGACTACTTTCCCATTAAAAAAAACCGCCACCAATGGTTCAATAGAATCTCCCGCAAGCTCCATATCTATATACTCACTTGATTCGCCTGTAAAGAGAAGAACCATTCTGTACGTCTCCCCTTTTCTGATTTCCCTCTCGTCAAATGTCATCTCATCGGGCATTACAATTTCCGATATCTTCTCATCCACCATTTTTATCCCGTCCAGGTCATTGAGGCGCTTGTAATTTTCACGCATTCTCTGCAGTGTCCCGATATTTTGAGGGTCCAGATCCAGTGCTTTCTGGTAAAATTCACCGGCATCATAGACAAAATCTTTCCCCTGATAAGAATCACCTATTATCTGTAATATCTTTATCAAGTACTTATTGGAATCCGAAGCAGCTGTATAAAGCAGATCCTCAACGTTTTCCCTTTCTCTGATGATCTCTCTGTATCTGTGCTGCTTGAAATCAAAAGTAAACTTAAAATAAAAACGGAGAATATTCTCACTGCCCCCGGGCTTTATTTCAAATAAATTCCTTTCAACCATATATTTTTCCAGTTCTTCGATCTTGGTATCTTCATCCTCTATCTCCAGGTACTCTTTAAGATGGCCTTCAGCCTCCTTTAGCTCTCCTGTCCTCTGCAGCTGCAGCCTCAACAATCCCAGAAGTGTCGATTTTTTCGTGTTCAGGAACTGTTCCTCATCGATGTATTTATCTCCTGTAAGTGACTGATAATATTTTATATTATCAAGCAGCCGTAATCCTGAAGAAAGATGCTGCCGGGCATTATCCATATGATATATTCTCGCCTCGTTCAAGCCTTTCTTATAAAGACTTTTTGCCAACTCGAATTCCATGCTTTCAGCTTTTGAAAGCTTTTCCAGTCTTTCTTTTAAGCTTAAAGACCTTCCACCCAAATAATCAGCATACATGCGCAGGGATTCAGGTTTTTGAGGGAGAAGCTCGTTTATAACCGAATAATCTTCTACATAAGTGGCCCAGACCTGAATGACGTCCATCAAGCCCTGGCTTCCTTTCACATCAATGACATTTTTCATCATCTCCAAAGTGTACTCTCTTTCATCTTCTGCCAGCTGTTCCCATCTCGACAGCATGATCTTTCCTATCTCAAAGTAAATATCATCGTCATATGTCGTCAAAAGAGCGGCTTTCTTATACTGGTCATAATAATTGATTTTAACAGGCTTAAAATAATCCATATAGGAAAGAGCCTGAGCCAGCCTGAAATGACTCGAATAAGCGCCCGGATTCAACCTGACTGACCGAATAAAACTGTCTATGGACTTTTCCAGGTTCTCATCCCTCAGCTCCTTATTCCTGAAATTTCTTGTGCCCAAGTCAAAATAGGCTTTTCCAAGCTCGTAGTACACTTTATCATTCATGGGATTTAGTTTTTGGGACCTTTTTAGGAAAGAGACTTTTCTGTCAAAATTCGCCGTGTCTTTCCCCTTATAGTATAGGTGAACACTCCAATAAATAGAGAAATTAAGCGCAATAAGCCCCAAAATCCCAACAATCAATAGAAATTTCTTAAACATTTTTATCATTAATATAAAATTTTATTTCCATAAGGACGGAGAGTAAGCCATGCTTATATTTCATTCTTTTTCTTCTATTTTCTGTTCAAAACCCAGCACAGCGCTGCGATCACCGTAAACAAAACCATATTAGCCGGAATGTGCAGATTAAAATCAGAAAAGCTGTGGACAGCGATCACAGCTAAAGAGACAAAACAGCCCATGCTCAATCCCTTGACCCAGGGATCTTTCTTCTTTTTCCACCGGACAAAAGACAAAAACACCATTAAAAGCACCCCTCCTGCTAAAAAGGCAAATCCGATTCCCCCGAGTTCGGAAAAATATTCCAGATAATCATTATGAGCATGCCTTAAAAATCCATACAATCCTATATCCTCATAAACAGGATAAACCAAAGCGAATGTTCCCAAACCCGTTCCGAACACAGGGTAATCCTTTGCCATCTCCAAGGCATGAGCCCAGTACTGGGGCCTCTGCCCTCCGGGCAGGCCTTCTTTTGAAAATCTTTGCAGAGTGGCATCAATACCCGCATAGACAGCAAAAATAATGATAAATACAAAGAATATTTGAATAAACTTCCTCAAGCTTGATTGAGATGCTCCTTCTCCGCGGAAATAAAAAACTGACAAATAAGAAAACACAAGAAACATCACAATGATGGAAAAAACAGCGGACCGGGAACGGGATAGAACAAGCCCTGCTATCATGAAAATCACAAAGGCTCCCAGCACAAAATTCAGAGCAAATCTTTTTTCTCCGATCACAGCCATTTTATCTCTCAATTTAGCTCTCGATCTTAAAATAATATCCATTTTTGCTATGATCAATCCTATGACCACTGGGATGATCATCTCCAGATAACCTGTAAGATGATTCTGGTTTACAAAGGTCCCGGTCAAAGCATTCAGATTGATCTCTTTTTTATAAAACAAAATCCGGGGATTATCCCTATAAAGCTCAAACATCCCGTAAAATGCTTCAAAAAAACCCATGGCCAAAAGTACAGTGACGATCCGTTTGACTTGTACCCGTTCCGTAACTGTTTTGATGACCAGAAACCCGAGGACCACATAGGCAAAGAGCTCCATCCCGTGCTGAAAGGTATGAAAAGGAGACAGGGAAAGACTCATAAATTTCTCTTGCTGAATACCCAGTGAAAACTGCTCTCTAAAGTGATAGGTTCCGGGGCTTATTATTTTAACCAAAAATACAGGCAGAGGGAGCATCTGAAAAACCAAATACACGAAAAACCCAGCAAAAAGGAATCTCAATTTTTTCATCACGCTTTCCTGTCCGGGAGGCAGGATCGGCCGGTGCTTCATCAGTATATAAAATCCCAGCATTGTAAAAACCGCTATCTCTATGACAAGAATGCTCCACTCATATACGGATGCTGCGGGAAGAGGGGAAAAAATAAGTACTCCCAGAATCCCGTATTCGATTATTTTAGAGCAGATAAAGTCTTTTTTCGTGCCCGGAAAACCATAGGCCTTTTTTTTCTTTTTCCATAGACGGGGCTTTGACCAGACGTCACTTGCTGCCGCTATGAATTTTATCATTATTTCTTTTGCATAAAGGAAGGAAGCTTGATTTTAAATGTCTTTCTCTTTGCTTCCGCTTTTTTGGGTTCCGGAATGTAGGAAACCTCTTTATCTTCAATCACACACAGGGGGTTATCCTCAACCAGTTTTCTGGCGTTTTCCTCTCCAATGATCGCTGCCGCTTTTTTCACGGCTTCTGAAAGTCGAGGCGGCATGACCCATGTGTTATGACAGTCAGTAGCCAGAAAATGAACATACCCGAGCTCAAGAAAACGGAATACAGCTTCCTGAACATGTGTTCCGTATATACCGTTAAAACTCCCCTGATTTACCTGTGAGAGAACCCCCATCTGCAGGAGTTCATAAAGAAAGTTCGGATTGCGTCTGAAAATAGAATTTCTCTCAGGATGAGCGATGATAGGAATGATACCTTCGGTCATAAGTTCAAAAACCAGGTCCTTCACACCTGAAAAAACATGCTCCGATGGAAATTCAATAAACATATAGCGGCTTTGATTCAGTACTAAAAATCGGCGGTGAACCCTGATCTCATCAATGAGATTATGGGAAATATGTACTTCTGCCCCCGTAAATACTTCAAGGGGAATATCATTCTCTTTGATCGCCTCTGTAAATTCTTTCCTCGCTTTTTCTATCTCTTCAAATCCTGATGCAGAGTCGCTGCCCCTGAAAAGATGCGGGGTAGCAATCATCTTTTTAATCCCGTCATCTGCTGCCATTCTTGCCATTTCCAGAGCTGCAGCCATATCTTTGGCTCCGTCGTCCACTCCGGGAAGTATGTGTGAATGAATGTCTATCATTTACCGTTTCTCTTCATAATAGGTACCAAGATAACCGTGTTGTTCCGCAGAATAATAGCCCCTTCCTTTGACCTTCATTTCATTATAGACCACACCGATAATATCGGCGTTTACTTTTTTAAGCGCTTTGATGCTGTTCACATAGGCTTTTCGTGTCGTCTTTGCGATTTTAATGATAAAAACAGTTCCATCGACAATGGATGAGATGATGGTTGAATCCACAACAGCAAGAACGGGCGGTGTGTCAATGAAAACAAAATCAAAACGTTCTTTGACGGCATTGATCAATTCCTTCATGTTCGGTGTGTCCATGAGTTCAACAGGATTAGGAGGATGAGGTCCGCTGGTCATAACAAACATATTTTCTATTT
>JAGGYH010000093.1 GCA_021162615.1 Candidatus Aminicenantota bacterium | reverse complement strand
TAACATGCCTCCCTCTCCTTTTGGTTTTGCCAACCAAAATGCATGCCGCCGTAAGCAGCAGATTATTAATAATCTGACCCCCTCCCCAATGTTTGGACAGAAAATGTCCTTGTTTAAGGTGGAATTTGGACCTGCTTTTAATGATTTCATAAATCCTTTTCCATGTCAAAGATACAAGCCTGTAAGAGCCGGTATGAGCCGCGATCTCTTTTCCATACATATCAAACCCTTTGTCCGTATCCAGTGTTCCGGGCTGTTTCGATTCCAAAATAGATATCATGAGGCGTCTTCCCGCCTAAAGAGGCATGGGGTCTCTCGTTGTTGTAGAATTCAAAATAATCCCCCAATCCTTTTCTGGCTACCGGAACGGAAATATAATCATGAAGATAAACTTCCTCATACTTGACCGTGCGCCACAGTCTTTCTACAAAGATATTGTCATACAGCCGGCCGCGACCGTCCATGCTTATTCGTATTCCCGCATTTTTCAGGATTCCGGTAAATTCTGAGCTTGTGAACTGGGAGCCTTGATCAGAGTTGAATATCTCAGGGGTTGAGACCATGAGCGCATCTCTTAAGGCTTCAAGACAAAATTCCTTCTCCAGGGTGATGGAAAGCTTCCAGGAGAGGACATAACGGCTGAACCAATCCATCACTACAACCAAATAAACAAAACCATGAAGCAAACGGATATAGCTGATATCACTGGCCCATACCTGGTCCGGCCGGTCAATTATCAATCCTCTCAACAGATAGGGATAGATCTTATGTTCAGGACAGGATTTGCTGATCCTGGGTTTGGGATACACAGCTTCCAGCCCCATGAGCCGCATCAGGCGCCTGACCCTTTTTGTATTCACCCAATGCCCTTGATTCCGAAGCCAGTCCCTCATTTTTTCAACTCCGAAGGTCGGCCGCCGGGTAAACTGCTCGTCGATCAAACGCATCAAATAATTATTGTATCCTTCATCCCTCCGGGACCGGTAATAAAACGATGAACGGTTCATCCCCAATAGCTCACACTGGCGTGAGAGAGAAAGTAAGGGATTTTTCAACTCCACTTCTTTTCTCTTTCTCAAGAGAGGAGCTTCAGAGATTTTTTTTTAAGCCAATCCAGTTCTACTTTCAACTGACCGATCTGACGGTAAAGCTCCTCTATGAGCTCCTCCTGCTGCTTATCCTTCTTTTTTCTCCGGTCAGTGAAAAGATCCGGAAGGGATTCAAGAAGCTGCTTTTTCCATCTGCTTATCTGATTGCCATGTACCCCGTAGAGGCTGGACAACTCTGCCAGCGTCTTCTCCTCCTTGACCGCTTCCAAAGCCACTTTGGCACGAAATGCCGCATCATAACTTTTTCTCATGTTGACCATTTTACCATACCTCCTTTTTTGAGTTATGGCAGGTCTCTTTTACACCTTATTCCATTGTCTAGATTTTGGGGAGTAGTTCCTTCTACTCCTTTTATGTATCCACTTGGCAACTATTGTTTTTCCAACACCTGTTTCGCCTAAAATTAATATTGGATAGTCATTTTGAGAAGCAATATTGATAAATTTTTTTACCTTTTCAACAGCGTTACTCTTTCCGATCAGTCTCTCTTGATTAAAAGTTTCTCTACAATTATTCTTCAATTTTAGCTACCTAATTAGTTTTTTATAAAAAAAGATTTCCATCAATTTTTTATTGTAGTTTTAAATACATGAAGGTGTTTTAGTATTTTTTTTTAATCTTGCCTTCCATCTAGCAATCTAATAATTTTTGTAAGCTTTAAGTTCTTAATGGATCTATGGGAGATAATGATACAGATTTTATCTTTAAATCTTTTCTCAACGAGCGCTTCGATCCGTTCAATGGATTGAGCGTCTTGCTGAGAGGTGGCTTCATCAAAAATAACCACATCTGAATCTTTCAATATAGCCCGGGCAATAGAGATCTTTTGTTTCTCTCCCCCTGAGATCATCCTTCCTGTTTCTCCCACTATGACGTCCATCTTTTCATCCAGCTTATTGATAAAATCAGAGGAGCCTGAAAGCTCGGCAGCTTTTTCGACTTCTTCTGCAGTTGCCTCCGGTTTACTGTAAAGGATATTGTTCCTTATGGTGTCATTGAATAGAAACACATTCTGTGAGACAAAGCTTATTTTATCCCTTAGAGAGGAAAGAGATATAATATCAATATCCTGGTTATCTATTAATATTTTTCCATGTTTAACCTTATACAAGCCCAGGATCAGCTTGACCATGGTGCTTTTTCCGGATCCATTGGGACCGGTGATCAATACCTTGTCTTTCTTATTTATGGTCAAGTTTATATTTTCCAACGCTTTTTTCTTTCCATAGGAAAAAGTAACATTTTTAAATTCAACCCTATTTATTCCTTGTATATTTATTTTTCTGTCCGGTTCTTCTTCTTGGGAAATATTGGAAAACTCAGAGATTCTGTTTAGAGCCGTTATGGCAGGCTGGAATGAGAGTCCTTGCATGGCAATGCTTTGTGTGGGACCGTAGAGTTTTGCCAGGTATCCTATAAAAGCAATATAACCTCCTACATAAAATTTAGTTAAAAATAAGACCTATATACTTGGTATGATATAAAAATGAGGCAGGAGAACTGCATAAAACCTGGGTCCTAGAATCCTTAAAGGAGTCTGTTACCTGCCTCCCTG
>JAGGYH010000002.1 GCA_021162615.1 Candidatus Aminicenantota bacterium | reverse complement strand
TTTTTATAAAAAGATGTCATTTATAAAGGTCACATGTCCTCTATTAAAAACATATATGTTTTTACTTCCCCCCCGATAAATATTTTGGTATGAATCTTGCTTTATTGTTTTATAGAGCATAATATTTTTATAAATTAGCAATGATCATAAATGATTGCGAGGGGTGATTGATGAAAAAAGGAACTATAATTATCTTTATTTTTCTATTAATACCTACCTTATCTAACTATGTTTTGCCGCAGGAAGAGCATGTGGCCCGGGTGGTCAGCATCGAGGTTCCGGTAAGGGTCTATAAAAAGGGGCATTTTATCAGGGACCTCTCCATTCACGATTTTCTTTTGTTTGAAGATGGAGTGCCGCAGAGAATCGATGCTGTGTATCTTATAAAGAAAAAAACCATTGAGAGAGAGGAGAGGCATAAAGAAGCCGTAAAGACAAGAGAACCTGAGATCGAATCACGGAATTTTGTGTTCGTGTTCGAGATACGGTATTACCTTCCTAAACTAAATGAAGTCATGGATTATTTTTTCAATAAAGTGATGCTTCCCGGAGATTCGCTTAAGGTTTACACTCCTGTTCGAGCCTATACCATAAAAGAAGATGCGTTCAAGGTCCTCCCCAAACAGAAAATTGCGGATCAGCTGAAAGCCAAGCTGAGAAAGGACATTGTCATGGGAGCCTCTGATTACAGGAATCTTTACAAACAGATAAGAACAATTGTATATACGGAGGATCTTAAAGCAAAGAGTCTCATGTGCATGGATATTTTAAGAAAGATGAAGGCTCTGCAGCAGGTTGATGCCTCCAAACTCACTCAGCTAGCAGATGAGTTCAAAAAAACCGAAGGACAAAAACATGTGTTTTTGTTTTTTCAAAAACAGAGCCTTCCCATTCCAGAGTTCTTAAGCGATAGAGACAGATTAGAACTGTTAGCCAGTATGCCCCAGCATGCAGAAGAGATTAAAACAGCTTTTTCAGATGCCTCCATATCCGGTCATTTTGTCTTCATTACCAAAAAGCCATCCGATGAACTGGATATAACCCGAATGGTCAATTATGCGGACCAGGAGATAAAAATGGAGGATTCTTCAGCCGAGATATTCGGTGCGTTTAATGACCTGGCTAAGGCGACAGGCGGCTTGACCGAGAGTTCTGCTAATGTGGCTGTGGCGTTTCAAAAGACAGTGGAAGCTACTGAGAATTACTACCTTGTCTACTACACTCCCAAAGAATACAAGGCAGATAACAAATTCCATAAAATCGAAGTCCGGATCAGAGGCGGCGGATACCGGATCACCCATCGGGCCGGTTATGTGGCTGATTGATATAATGAAATTTTGGGGGCTAAAAAATGAAAAAATTTGTTTTCATTCTATTTTCCTTTTTACTTTTCCTTCCATTAGTCTATTCCCAAAAAATTATCGAGAATCCTAAAAAGCCATTGAATCCCAATGCCGGCCGGATCCTTGAGCTTAAAGAAGTTCTTCGGATAAAAGACCAGGGAGAGGAATTCTTTTTCAAACAGCCCCAATTTGTGAAAGTCTCCGAAGATGGATTTATTTTTCTTCATGACTCCAATCAGCTCCTTAAATTCACACCAGATGGCCAATTTGTGAAAAACCTATTAAAAAAAGGCCAGGGACCAGGAGAGATCCAACAGTTCGTAAGGTATGTACTTCAAGATAAGGATATCTTTATCTATGATTCAGGAAACTCTAAAATCCTGCTTATGGATCTGGAAGGGAAATTGTTGGAAGAATTCCATTTAACCGAACGCTATAGTCTTCTGCTTGGTATATTGGGAGATCATTTTATTTTGATTAAAACGAATTTTTCTGATGCTGAGGAGAGCACAGGAAATATTATTGATTATCCAATGTCAATTGTTGTGATTACAAAAAAAGAAGAAGTGATAAAAGAATTCCCTGGGGCTATCCTAAGAGCCTATCGAAGTGAAAATATTATGGTGAATTGGGGACGTGCTGTCACCATCATGAGCCATGACGGGCGGTTTTGTATCTGGACAGATCCTGAGGAATACATGGTTACTGTATTGGATATGAGGACAGGTGAAATCGTCAGTAAATTCACCCGCCCATATCCCCGGGTAAAAGCACCAAAGAGAACAACGGACCGGCCCGGGCCTAAAATTCCTGAAAGAAAATATGTATCTGATATTAATTATATTTACACATTTCAGGGAAACATCTTGGTATGGACCTCCACTTTTGATGAAAAAAGAGGAATGCTCTTTGATCTATTCGATAAAAAAGGCACTTATTTGGACAGCTTCTGGTTGAATGTGAGAGGAACGCTTATCGCTACATATAAGAACTCTTTATTCTTTAGAGAATACAATGAGGAAGGAACAGTGGATGTGGTCATGTATCTTATGGAGAATGAGTAAAGACTAGGTTTTATTATTCGCTGGTTTGATATGCCCAGCTCTTTTAATTAGTATCTATTTGAAGGGGTGAGAGATGAAAAAGAAAACCGTTTTTTAGACAGCTGTTCTTTCTCTAATTCTTTTAACTTTTGGCCAGGAAATACAGGAGGATTAACCACAAGCCAAAGGACTATAAGTCGGACGGGAAGTTCAAGAAGATCAAGGCAAAAATCAAAGGGAAAAACTACAGGGTGCTGCACAGGGCGGGATACATCGAGGATTGATGAGAAAAACTCGAGCTGGAGCCATCTCATCGAGAATGAACTAAAAGTCGACCAAGAAATCATGAGCCGAACACAATCGTATGCCATCCTTGGTGATTTGATCTCTACTCTTTTCAAGAGATATCTGGCTCGCTTTCACGTCAGGAAAACGTTGTTTCAAATAACGCAGTGCCGGATTAACATCTCTCCCTGATAATTTACACTCAATAAAATGAACGGGCTTTCTGTCTTTGATGATAACAAAGTCAACCTCACGTTTGTCTACATCTCTGAAGTAGCGGAGCTCCATGTTGAATCCCTGGGTATCCTGAATAAAGTAGCACCATTTTAAAAGATGGCAGGCTACCATGTTTTCAAACCGGCTCCCTTCATCTTCAATAAGATTCCAATCCATATGATAGTGCTTGGCTTCTTTTTTAACCGCCCGGATTTTTGGGGCACCAAAGGGATAAATGCGGAAGGTCATGTACAGGTTTTCCAGCATTGTCATCCAGCGGGATACGGACTGGTGTGAGACCTGCAGGTCTTCGCGTAAAGCATTAAGGCAAAGCGGGGAACCAACAAGTTCAGGGAGACGGTAAACCATCTTCTCTATGGCGTCTATATTTTGGACTTGTTCCAAGTCTCTCAAATCTTCACGGACCATATGGAACCTGTATTCACGGCTCCATCTCCGGGATTCCTTCTCAGAGGCTTTTAAGAAAGGCTCTGGGAACCCCCCGTACTTAAACAGATCTTTTAATGTTGTGAAAGGCGCCCCCCTCAATTCAGAAAGAGTGAACGGAAATAAATGGTAATAATGATATCTTCCCTGAAGAGAATCACCGCCCCTGCGGTAATAATCAAGACGGGCGCTTCCTGTAACTAAAATATACAGCTCCTCTCCCCGTTTATCGTACAATCCTTTCACGACTCGTCTCCAATCTGAATACTTATGAATTTCATCCAAAACCAACAATCCTTGACCAGTTGGGAAGGTTTCTTTCATAATTTGTTCTCTGTCTATAAGGGCATCCCAGTTCATGTACCACCTTTTTAAATCTTGTTGGGAATTCTTGAGAAAATGTTTAGCCAGGCTTGTTTTCCCTGCTTGTCGAGGACCTCCGATGAAGACCATTTTTTCTTTTAAATCTTTAAGAACCGGTTTTTCTATGTAACGATTTACGAACATTTTTATCCCCGTTGTAAAGTACAAGCGAGTAATTTATGATATATCTTAATTTACTCGCATTATATAAACTTGTCAAGGTTTTTTCTGAGAGATTGAAATCTTCCTTCCAAACCCATGACCTATTAAGCTTATTTTATTTTCAATTCCGATTATATTGAAACCAATTTTCCGGTCGGGCCCTATCCATTTGTATCTCATTTAAAAATTGAAGAGCTGCTGGCAGAGAAAGCAAGAGCCATTTTAACAAGAAGCCGGGGGAGGGATCTTTTTGATATCTGGTTTTTATTCTTAAAAAAAGCACCTCTTGATTGGAAATTAGTAAACAATAAAATGGCTTTTTATAAAAAGAAAACGGGCAAAGCAGAGTTAATTGAGGCTGTTGAAGAGTTTGATCCGGATGAAATTAAAAATGATCTGACAAGATTCTTGCCTACCAGTCACCGCCACCTGGTCAATGAGATAAAGGCGTTGACATTAAAAAAATTAAAAGAAAATTCATTCGGATGAAAAGAGCCATTTCTTATACTTCCCTATGCTCTGTTCTTGCAATGATCTCGTTCTGAAGGTCTTCATTCAGGTCGCAGAAATAATCGCTGTATCCGGCCACACGGACGATGAGGTTTTTGTATTCTCTGTTTGACATGCTTTGCTCCTTGAATTAAACTTCATAAGTAAGGGGTTAGAGATGAAAAAGAAAACCATATTCATTCTTTTGTGCTTTTTTCTGCTTTTTACATCACACATTTTAAGCCAGGAAACACTTCCTGATAACTCAAACGATGCAGAGTTAGAAACCATATTGGAAAAATGTGCGGACTATTGTGAGAAGATAAGAAACCTGGCCCTTTATTTTGTGTTCAAAGAAAAGATCGTTGAACATCAATATGCTGAAATGCCAAGGGAAAAAAAAGATAGAGTCATTCGTCATGGATTGGGAGACGGCCCTCGCAAAATAACAATAAGGTTAAATCATTTTAGAGACGTATATCGCTATGTGTATGACTACCAGCTCATATGCAAACTATATACCAACAAAGTGATGGAAAAAAGGATCCTTCTCAGCGAAAACTATGAGAAAAAGCATGAAAAAAACTCAGAGCTTAAAACAAGATTCCACCACTCCCAACTTCTCTTAGCGCCTATAGCTTTTTTCGGAAGGTCCCATCAGGCTGATTATGACTATAACATTATTGGAAGAGAAAAACACTATGTGGATGAAGAGATCGTCATTGAAGCCATTCCCAAGTCCCATGCCAAGGAAAACAGGATGCACGGGAAAGCCTGGATAAGTGTAAGTGAAGATAACTTCAGCATCACCAAGATCGAGTGGACATCTGATTCAGTTGAAAATATGGATGCCATTGAGATTGAAGCAAGGTTCCTCCAGGCACGGCCTGAAATCAAATGCTCTGTGGAATTCAAGCACAGGATCAAAGATATAAGATTTCCCAATAAATACTCACTCATTGAGGATTACTATCACAACAACAGAAAGCTTTACAACCGGACCGAGATCACGGTTCGATATGAAGATTACCGGTTTTTCTCTGTAAGCACAGAGGTCAAAGGGGACGGTGCTTATCAGTGAGGGAGAGGAAAGATTGGAAAAATTACAGGGTGCTGCACAGAGCCGGCTACATTGCGGATTGATAGGAATTGCAGTTTTTTTATTGAACCAAGAAGAATAGAGATGAGAAAAAGACACTTTATTTCCGTTTTATTTATTTTTCTTCTCATTTTGAATTTTCCTCTTTTTGCTGAATACGAAGACCTCAACATCAATATCAAGGTCAGCCTTTTTAAAGGCATATGGGATGAGAGTCAAAAAGGGATTGAAAAAGAGCTTGTCATGACCTCTTCATCTCATCCGGAGATGGCTCATTTAAAGGACAAAGCCCTTGGCCCGGAACAAGAATACATTTCCGCTCTTATGGAGACATTGGTTGAGACCATGGACCTTCAGGGGATTGAAGAATTGGGATTATTAAAAGACTACTATTGGCATGTCACAGAGACGAGCTTTAAAGCAACCATATGGCGCAGAGAAGCTGCTTTCCAGTTCATTCTCATTCCCACGCGGCTTTCTCCTCAAAAATTCAGCCTTATAACAATTGTGGAAAAAACCAAAGAAGATGCTGTGGCTCAATACAGAGAGGCTCAGGAAAAAAAGTCTAAGGCAGAATTGAGTAAATGGGATGAACTGGATGCCAGCTTTACGGCCAGCATAAAAGGACATACGGAAAGGATCTTGGAGAGAGAGATAATCCTTCAAGTCGGAGAGCCTGTGCTAGTGGGGATTCCTTATAAAGATATGGCATATTTCATATCCATTTTGATCCCGGGCTTAGAAAACCCTAATCCAATCCATAAGGTCACACCTGTTTATCCTGAAGAGCTTAAAGAAGAAGGAATAGGAGGAGAGGTTCAGCTCAAAGTGAAAGTGAATGCCTGGGGAGAAGTATGGAAAGTTGAGGTCACAGAATCACTTCATCCTTATCTGGATCATGCAGCGGTCATGGCTTTAAAGAAGTGGAAGTTTGAGCCATTTTTCCTGGGGGGGAGGCCTGTGCCTGCAGAATTTATCTATAAAGTGAATTTCAATCCTGAAGCAGAAGCGCAGAGAGATGCGGGAACTGAGGAGGCACCGGATAGACAAGAGAGCTACAGCCAGGAGCTTGTGACCATACTCCATGAATGCGCTAAGTACTGCGAAAAACTGAATAAGGCCACCCTCGACTTTATTTGCAAAGAGAAGATACATGATATTTACTACGGCCCTGATCCTAAAAGAAGTGGATACACAATCTCGTTTGGAAAGAGCACTCTATCTATTAACGGTAGAATTGCTGCGGGTCCACCGCGAATGTTTAAGCCCTTTTGGGGAGTTTGGAAAATAGAGAGGAATCAATATCTAAGCGATTATCTACTGGTTAAAAAAGGTCAGGAAATTAGAGAAAAAAGAGTCCTCCTTAAGGAAAACAGCCGACAGGTGCCAGCTCAAAAAGAGTACCTTAAGAACCCACGGTTTTCTGGGCTCAAACCTTTTCTGGCCCCTGGAAAAGTACTGGGGCAAGACCGTCAGGAACTTTTTTCTTTCAGCATTCTAAAAGACAGGGAAAATCTCTATGAAATCGAAGCAGTGCCTATCTCCAGATATGCGGGAGGCATCGAGTATGCCAGAATATGGGTGGATAGACAGGGTTTTCAGATTCTAAGAATGGAAATCAAAGGCATTCCTCTTGAAGGCTACAATGAAGTGCTTGAAGAGACCACCGAACACAATGTAAAACCTGAGTTTATCACCACATATTCTTATAAGATGGAGAAAGAGGGGCTTTTGTTTCCTTATAAGGTAAATATTCTGGTCAGATATCCAATGTTTCTGAATGAGACTACCTTCTACAAAACCAAGATAAAGACCAATATAAACTATGATGACTACCAATTTTTCTCTGTCAAGACAGAATCTGATTTTGATAAAAAATAATATAGATTTTGGGAAAAATCAAAATATAGCAATCTAAAAAAGAGGAGATCAATGAGCAAAAAAAGAGTGCTTATCCTTTTTATTGTTTGTTTTTTGGCTTTTGTTTTGATTGCGTCAGGACCGTCTCCTCAGAAAATTGAAACAAAAGACGGTGTGCGCATTGTTCATAATAAAGAGAAAGGGATATGGGGAGACCATCCCCGCCTCTCTTTAAAGCTGGTGCGCAGTGTGGGCGGTTTGGATGCCACAGACGAGCACCAGATATTCACAAGGCCCAATGCCGTGGCACTGGATGAAGACAGCTTTCTTTATGTTTCGGATTTTAGAGAAGCCCATATAAGAAAGTTTGACCCGGGAAACAACTTCCTCACTCAAATCGGAAGCAGAGGCCAGGGGCCGGGAGAATTGATGTATCTATCAAGTTTTGATCTGGATGCGCAGGGACGTATTTATGTAAACGGCCAGTTGAAATGTAAAATATTTTCTCCTCAGGGAAAAGAGTTAAAATACTTTACTTTGCCAAGTTATTCTACTAATGGAGATATCCGGGTTCTTACATCAGGAGAGATTGCTGTGGGCGGTTGGATTCAAATGGCCTGGCCAGGCCAGGAATTTAAAGATACCCATCTGATAAAGATTTTTGATGTGGAAGGAAACCTCCAAAAACAAATCGGGGATATCCATGATTACGGAAAATATCCTCTTAACAGTTACGGCAACCGGTTTCGTTTTGATGTGGATAAAAGCGGACATTTTGTGGTCTCTTTTCTCTAC
>JAGGYH010000006.1 GCA_021162615.1 Candidatus Aminicenantota bacterium | reverse complement strand
CCTCATAATTCTTTTTATTTCAAGAGGTAACGTCTATTTTTTCCCTTCCAAACTCAGCATAATAATTAATACAATCTATCATAAAAAAACAGGAAAGGAGGAAAAAGTATGCAAGTAAAAAAACTCGTCAAGGAATATGGAAACTATTTACAACAAGCCATAGGGGTTTCTGAAAGCACACGACATCAATACATTCATTATGTTCAACGCTTTCTGAGTGAGATATTCCCGGATGTTTCTCAAGACAAGCTGAGCCATCTCCAACCCAGCGAGCTGATCCAGTACGTAATAAAACAAAGGGAGTATTACAATGAACCGGTTCTTAAATCTCTGCTCACCGCTTTACGGAGTTTTCTTAGATTTCTGCAAATGAAAGGGCTGTGTGGTGCAGGACTCGTCAAAGCCGTTCCATCTCTTCCTGCGTGGAAACTGTCTGGGATACCCAGCTACCTCACAAAAGAGCAACTGGATAAATTTCTTTCGTCTTTTGATCATAAAACTCCAACTGGACGCCGGGACTATGCAATAGCCCTTTGCCTGGCCAGACTAGGCCTTCGCAGAAAAGAAGTGACTCATATCACTCTGGATGATATTGATTGGCGCTCAGGGATTCTTCGCATAACTTCTAGCAAATCCCGTCGTTTCAGTTCACTCCCATTGCCGAAAGATGTGGGAAAAGCGATTATTTCATATCTACGTAACGGACGTCCCCCAACAGAAGAGCGGCAGTTATTTGTATGTCATCGCCACCGCATAGGTCGACCACTTCAAAGCGTCGCTATTGGAAACATAATACGCTAGTGATTCCATTTTATCCTTTTTGGAGAGCCTGTGATTATGCTGAGTTTGACGAAATGTAATTAGTTTAAAATCAGGTAATTACAATAATAACTCAGCATAATTTTGAACTCAGCATAATACGGCTTATGCAAAGCTTTGCATAAGCCGTAGTAGCGGACCATAACCTGTTCCATGTTTTCCTCCTTTTTGTAATAAAAGCAAAACGATTTTAAATTTTTAACATTATAGAAGGAAGGGGATTTATTTGTCATGCTCTGCCCTATTTTATTTCCGGGAGGGGAATAAAATCTTTTGGTATCTTTAAACTCGGAGTCAGGTAATTGTTCTTTTTATCTCTGTTGCCTCCAGAAAATATTTTTTTGGCTTGATCGTTATTTTAGGTGATCTTCTAAGAATCCTTGCTCTTAAAGCGATTCAATTTTTAAAGAGACCATCCCTTGCGGTATTCCCGTTTGAGATAATTATTTGCCTCTGGAAGATTTTTGATTTTTCCAGTTTTGGTGTCCAAAATTATCTTTTGGCCGGTGCGAATTGCAATGTTGCCTAGCAGTACTGTTTCTGTTAAAGGGGCGGCATAATCAAAGTTTGAACCTGCGGGTCTGCTACCCTTACAGGCTGTGATCCATTCTTTAAAATGCCCAACAGAGCGAGGTAGGGTTTTTTTGGGAAGCTTGTACTCCTTCATCCTTTTTTCTGGTATCAGTCGTAATGACTCGGCACCATGAGAACCACACAGAATCTTGCCCTTATCTCCAAAAAAAAGCAAACCTCCGAAAGGACTTCCCATTCTCCGGTCCTCTTCTAGTTCCTCAGGGCGTTCCGGCATAAGGCCGCCGTCGTACCAGGTCAGCTTCAAGGGAGGATAATTTGCCCGCTCTGGAAACTGGTACCTTACGATGGAGGCCCTGGGATAGCTTTCTCCATTTTTTGGTTTGTCCCAGTTCATTGTTTCAGGGACAAATATTGAATAACTAGCTTCAACGCTGGAAGGGTAGGAAAGCTCAAGAGCATAGAAGACGGGATCAAAGATGTGGCATCCCATGTCACCCAGTGCCCCGGTGCCAAAATCCCACCAGCCTCTCCAGGCTGCCGGCAGGTATGCGGGATGGTAAGGGCGGTAGGGAGCTGGACCCAGCCAGAGGTCCCAGCTGAGATAATCGGGGACAGAAGGTTGTTCTTTTGGCCGGTATATTCCTTGAGGCCACACAGGATGGGGTGTCCATGCCTCTATCTTCCTGACTTTTCCGATCGCCCCGTCGTCCAGCCATTCTTTAAGCATCCTCATTGTTTCTTCGGCATGACCCTGATTCCCCATCTGGGTGGCGACCCCTGCCTCTTTGGCAGTTTTCCTCATGACTCGAACTTCATGTATGGTGTGAGCCAAAGGTTTTTCCACGTAAACGTGTTTTCCCATTTTTAAGGCATAAACTGCGGCAACCGCATGGACGTGGTCAGGAGTAGCCACGACAACAGCGTCTATATCTTTTTGTTTTTCCAGCATTTTCCGAAAATCCCGGTATCTTTTAGCCTGGGGAAATTTTTTAAAAGTCTTTTCTGCCCTTTTCCAATCGACATCACAGAGGGCCACAATGTTTTCACTGGAAACTCGGCTTATATCGCCGCCACCCTGACCGCCTACACCAATACCTGCTATATTAAGTTTATCACTCGGTGCTACGGTGTCAGGTCCTCCTAGTACATGCCTGGGAACAACCGTAAGGGAGGCAATGGTCACCGTTGAATCTTTAATAAATTGTCTTCGGTTCATTTTGTTCATCTGACCCTCCTTTATAATAACTCATAAGACATAATAACTCCTAAGGCGAGTTTCAATTGTCTCATTTCTTTATATTATTCTATCACTCTGAGAGAAAATAGAAAACTAGCGGATTCCTTTGCAATAATTCTGATTTTGAATTAAAAATCTTCCATAAGATTTTTTATCTTTTTGTAATTTGGACATTTTGTCAAATTTAACCACAACGTCAGGGTAATTGCTTGTTCTCCAGAGATTATCCCAGAGTTCATGGTATTTCAGTTTAGAATAATATACTCCGAAGTTCTCGGATTTTCCGGATTCGTCAAGCAGAATTCTGTGCTACAAGCCAGGATTTGCTTTGGTGGTTGTATCGGGCTCCAGATAATCGAAAGAATTCTCGCTTTGAGAATCGTTCAGAGCTTTATGGTAGATTTTTACTTCATCGATGAGTCCCTCTATGCTGTATATGAGTGGCAGGTGATTAAGCGGCCCTCTTACCGGGTCATCAAAGCCGTTGATATTTTTCAGGTTGGGTATGTATCTGTAGTGGACGATTATTTTACGGGGTTTCTGTTTTATGATTCGAGCGGAAAAATATAAACAGGCGATGTCATCCTGCCGGGGAATGAGTTCTTCGACGATCCATTTTCCTTTCCAATAAATTTCCCCCCTCAGGATAACTTCATTACCTACCATATGTATAAAATAAAGAACAAGTCAACAAGAAACCCACAGAAAAAGGAGAACAAAAGAAAATCAGTCTAATAGTGCTACGCAAAGAATAGAGATCTCCCTTACCCCTGAACTAGAGGATTAGAGTGAACTGTTGGAAGATATGTGATTCCCTCATCGCATCTGATTTGCCCCCCAAAAATGGTAGCTCTTCAGGGTAAGGTGCTGTGGAAAAGTAGGTTTATCTTATTGATATGATTGAAGATGCCCGGGCCCGACCCGCTTTCTACCCCCGCTTTCTAACCACCTGCTGGAATAAACACGACTTCCTCTTCCAGGGTGATGCCAAATCTCTTCTTAACCCTTTGTTTGAGCTCCTCTGCAAGGTCTCTGATATCTTTGGAAGTGGCGTTCCCGGTATTGATAAGAAAATTTGCATGACCTTTGTAAACCGCTGCTCCGCCTTTTTTCAGGCTCCTTGCTCCGACTCTATCCAGAAGATATCCGGCTGCTATCTTCTCTCCTGTATCTGAAACAGGATTTTTAAAATAACTTCCGGCACACGCAACAGACCAGGGAGGATGTTTTTTCTTTCTTTCCTTTATATTTTTTTCAATATCTTTTTTTATGACTTCAGCACTCTCTGGTGCCAGTTTGAAAACAGCTTTCAGTAAAATAAAAGGCTTTTCCTTGAGAAGGCTCTTTCTGTATTGGAATCCCATCTGGTTCTTCTTGAGCTTTATTACATCAGTCCTTTTTCCGTTAAGCTCCAGGACCTCCGCCTCATCCAGAATATCCCCGATACTCCGGCCAAAAGCACCCGCATTCCCATAAACAGCTCCTCCGACCGTTCCAGGTATCCCTGCTAAAAATGCGGCTCCTCCCAGTCCTCCCTCTTTACAAAAATCAATCATGTCATTCAGACCCGTACCAGATAAAGCTTCCACTTTAAAATCCTTAAGCTTTTTAATGCCTTGGACATCGTTTTTAATGACCAGCCCTCTGAACCCGTCATCATCAAACAGTACATTGTATCCCCCCCCGATTATTCTGTAAGAAACATATTCTTTCTCAGACAGATAAACTGCAGCCATCAATTCCTTGAGGGAAGATGCAGAAAAAAAATAATCTGCATTCCCTCCTATTTTAAAGTTTGAAAACCGGCTGAGGGGGACGGATTCCCTCAGTTCCCGACCAACTGCGGATTTAAAAAGTTCCTGGAAATCCTTTCTCTCATATATCACGAAATCATTTTACCTGAAAGCCCAAAAAAAATCTAAACCGGGAAAATAAACAGGTCTTTGAAGAAAAACGTAATACGAATGCAGAAAGGATCAACTTTAATTGAACCATTTTTTTTAGAATAGATGACAAGGAAGTGAGCTTTTCATACGGGAAAATATTTGCTATTATATTTCTTGGAGGGAAAGAGATTCGCAGATTTGAATAAAATTTGACATTTGCTATAACAAGTTCTATGATGCAAAAAATCTCAAGGAGTGAATGAAAATGAAAAAGACAGTCATCGCTTCCATAATACTGGGTTTATTCTTGTGCAGCTTACTGCCTGCCCAAAATTCAACCGCCAAAGAAGAATACATTAAAGCCATGACAGCCTCTGATGCCGATCAAAGGGCTTCTCTGCTTAAAGACTGGCTCTCTAAGTACGGAGGAAAAGGCCAAGAAAATGAAAACTTCGCAAACGCGACTCTTTGCGTCTTACCGTATAAAGGAAAAACACCGGCGGAAACCATTAAATACGGGGAAAGAGCCCTAGAGCTCGGCAATCTGGATGACAGCACCAAATGCCAGGTCCTGATTAATCTGGCTACTCATCTTACCAGCCAGGGGCTGAATCTTGACAAGGCAGTATCCTATAGCGCCCAAGTGGTTCGGACCGCCCAAACCGCAAAAAAGAACGCACCGGATTCACAGAGCGCTAACGCATGGAACAAGATGATAGGAGCCGGTTATTACACACAGGCTCAAGCCATGAAAAAGGCCGGCAATTACAAAGGAAGCATAGAAAATTATGTTTCCTCTTACAATATATTAAAGAACAAACAGATCATTTCTGAAGTCGCAAGCCTGGGAAAAACCCTTTATGACAGTAAAAAATACGCAGATGCCGCTCAAGCTTTTAAAGTAACCAACGATATATTGAACAATTTCGCGTCCACATCCTTTTATGCCAAAGCTCTTCATAGATGCGGAAAAAAAGATGAGGCTTTAACGTATTACAAACAGGCTTTTTCAAAACAGAAAAACGGCGAAGTCGCTTATAATATAGGCATCTTACTGGCAGAAAAAACAGAAAAAGATCCGAGTTTTATCGATGAAACCATCGAATACCTGCTCTACGCCAGCTTCCTCTCGCAGACCCATTCAAAAAATGCCATGAAACTCGCAGAGGGTCTTTATTTCAGCACCAAATCCTCTTACAACGACAAGGTCAAGGAACTGGCTGCAAAAGCTAAAGAGCTCGAAAAATTAACGACCGCATTCAATGAAAAATTCGGTGAGAAAAATGAGGAAGATCTGACAGACGAAGAAAAGAAACAGGTCGAGGAGATGAGAAAAGAGATCGCATCTCTTCAGGAAAATATCAATAAAATTCAAGAAGAGCAAAAAGCAGAATTAGATAAATTCAATGCACTTATCGAGCAGATCAAGAAAAAACTCGGCATAGAATAAAATTCTAAAGTCACACGTTTTTTTCTCTTTTATTGGATTTCCCCCCCGCATCGTATATCATATAAGCAGCAAAATTTCTCTTTAAAGAAAAATACTTATGGTTTCATCTCACCTAACTCAGATAAAGAAAAAAATCAGGAAATTAAGAGAAGATATCACCTACCATGAAAAAAAATATTATGTTGATAATGACCCGCAGATATCTGATTACGAATTTGACCAGCTCATAAAAAAACTCCAGAGCCTGGAAAAAAAATATCCTCAATTGATCACACCGGAATCTCCGACCCAGAGGGTGGGAGAAGAACCTCTGGAGGGATTCCCATCTGTAACGCACAGAGTCCCCATGCTCAGCCTGGATAACTGCTACAACAGCGGAGAACTTCGCGAATTCGAGAGCAGAGTGAAAAAAGTACTTTCCGATGAAGACGTAAAATATGTGGTTGAGCTCAAAATCGACGGCCTGGGAGTATCTGTCCTGTACAGGAATGGAAATTTTTATCAGGCTGTTACCAGAGGAGACGGAATTAGAGGAGATGATATAACATCGAATGTAAAGACCATCAAAAGCCTTCCGCTCACCATACCTGAAAAAAAGGAAGTCGAAGTAAGGGGGGAGATCTTCCTTCCTTTTCAATCCTTTGAAGCCATAAACCGGCTCAAAAAACAGAATAAAGAGACTCTTTTCGCCAATCCCAGAAATGCGGCGGCCGGATCCATCAGACTCCTTGACCCTAGAGAAGTGGCAAAAAGGAATCTTGATATATTCCTTTACACCATTTTTATCGAACAGAAAGAGCTGGATTCCCAATGGCAAAATCTAAAGGTATTAAAAAAGCTTGGATTTAAAACCAATCCTTTCTCCCGTCTATGCTCCTCCATTGAAGAAGTCATCTCTGTCTATGAAAGGTTCCGTTCAGAGAGAGAAAATCTGGACTACGACGTGGACGGTATCGTCATAAAAGTCAACGCAACTTACCAGCAGAAGCATCTGGGAAAAACATCCAAATTCCCCAGATGGGCGATTTCCTTTAAATTTCCTGCCAGACAGGGAACGACTCAGGTCAAAAACATTCGCGTCCAGGTAGGCCGTACCGGAGCCCTGACTCCCGTGGCTGAGCTCAAACCTGTCAAGATCTCCGGCATAACCATCAGCAGAGCCACTCTCCATAATGAAGAGGAAATAAAAAGAAAAGACATCCGGATAGGAGATACGGTCCTCGTCGAAAGAAGCGGTGATGTGATTCCAAAAATAGTTTCTGTAATGAAGGAAAAGCGTACAGGAAAAGAAAAAAAGTTTGAGTTTCCTTCCACCTGCCCGGTGTGCCATGCAGCTGCATTTAGACCCGAGGGAGAAGCCGTTTCACGCTGCACAAATCCCTCATGCCCTGCAAAACTCAAGCAGTCTCTCCTTCATTTTGCTTCAAGGAGGGCTATGAATATCGAAGGGCTGGGAGAATCCCTCGTGGAACAGCTTCTGAGTTCCGGACTTGTCAAAGAAATCCCGGACATTTACTTTCTCAAGCCTGATGAACTGTCCTCCCTTGAAAGAATGGGAGATAAAAGTTCAAAAAACCTTCTGCAGGAGATCATAAAATCCAGGCAATGCGGCCTTGGGCGGCTGATCTTTGCCATGGGAATAAGACATGTTGGAGAGCGGACCGCTCATATCCTGGCATCTCATTTTAAAAGCATTGACCGCCTTGAAAAGGCTTCAAAGGAAGAATTGACCTCCATACCGGATATCGGTCCGAAAGTAGCAGAAAGCATAGTCTTTACCTTTAAACAGCCGGAACATATAAAACTTCTCAGAGGACTCAAACAGGCCGGGCTCAGATTCGATTATAAAAAAGAAAAAACCGGTGCCCATAACATTCTCAAAGAAAAGACCTTTGTCCTTACAGGAGCTCTAGAAAACTTCTCCAGGGAGGAAGCCATACGTGTTATCGAAAGCCTGGGAGGCAAAGTGACCTCTTCTTTGAGCAGCAAAACAGATTATCTTCTAGTGGGAGAATCACCGGGCTCCAAACTGTCAAAAGCAAAAGAATTGGGGACCTCTATCTTGAGTGAAGAAGAATTTCTCAGTCTTATTAATAAATGAAATCCTTAACAGGGGATTCATTCATATCTTCTTTTTCAATAAATTGATAATGTCCCGCCAGCCTTTCTTGGCCTTCTTGCCTTCCAGTTCCATCAAGGCTTTTTGCGCGACTCTATTACCTGGATCGACTTCTAAGGCCTTTCTGAACTGGTTTGCTGCTTTGACTTTCAAAGAAGCTTTCTTGTAAAGCATTCCCAATCCTACATAACCATTAGGGTTCCAGGGCTCCAAGCGAACAGCATTTCTAAAATTCATTTCAGCTTTTCTTTGATAGGCATCAATCTTGGATTGAGCAAGGGCAAGCAGCAGATAATAACCGGCCTTGTCTTTATCCAGCCTTACGGCTGCCTGAAAATATGCGATAGATCTTTCATACTGGCCCTCGTCATAGAGTTTCTTCCCCTGGCGGAATCTCGTATCAGCCTTTTTTGCAGGGGATTCCTCTTTTTCCTTTTTTCCCTCCTCAGCTCCTTCCTCGTCATATTTCCTTCGTTTATCAGGGTCTATTAAAATTTGATAGCACTTTGTAACTTTATCAAAGACATCATCGATCTTTTCCCTGATCTCCCTTGGCAAATCCCTGCTGAAAAAGTCAGGGTGATACCTCCTGGCTGCACTGAAATAAGCCTTTTTTATCTCGTTTGCCGAGGCTTTCTTTGAAACTTTTAAAACCTGGTAATAATCCATGGATTCGATTTCCGTGTACAACTTCAGTATATTCTTAATAGCTTTTTCCTGCTCTTCGGCTTTTTCAGAGACTCCTGCCTCTTCATGAGGTATTTCTTGTTTTTGTTCCTCTTCGTTCTCAATGAAATCCAAACAATAAAGAAGATAAATGCTTTTCCAAAAAGAGGCAGGGGTCATGTTTGATGATTTGAAAATATCATCACTCAAATTTATACCATCAACAGCATTGAGCACATCTTTCTCCTCTTCAGTCAAATGGAGGATGAACTTTTTCGATTTCTGTCTAAAGACTTTATCCTTCATTAGACTACGCACCCTCTCATCATATTTCATACGCCTTATGCCGTCTTCAATCAAACGGGGAATATCTATTTCAACTTCAAATTCTTCCTCCTCGTATTTGTCCTTTTCCTTGAAATCAAAATTCCCGTCAAATATTGGAAAGAGATTAAGAGTGATCTCTCTCATCTGGTATTCCAGGCCTTCCATAAGGTCTTTTTTTGACATGAGATCATGAGAGATCAGGATTTCGCCAATAGATTTTTTTGGCTCAATGTATTTATCGATTTTAGAATAGTTCTCTTTTGAAAGTTTCCCTATTCTGAACAGCACCTCCCCTATCAATTCCTGTGATTGGTTTGTCTTTGCATAAACAAGCTTTCCATGTTTAAAAAAGAGATACTTCTGGATGTTCCCCCTGCGAAAATTCAGCTGGCCATCCAAGCCATCAAAGTATATTCGCTTTAAAAAATATCCTATATGTTCCATTGAGCGATTCACATGAAACCATCTCAAACAAGTGACGGTATTCTTATATCTTTTTTCTCTTCACTTCTTCTTATTTATATAACAATAAGGAGAAATAAAAGCAACAGCTCTTAAGATTTTACTACGTCAGCCGCTTAAAAAGAATCCAAAAATTGAAAACACTTGCAATATGTGATAAATTTTCTCATATGAAAATCGCACTCGCTCAGATCTCACCCATACTTCAAGATGTAAGGAAAAACATCAACCGCCATCTCAAGTTAGCAGAAAAGGCAAAAAAAGAAAGGGCAGACCTAATTGTTTTTCCTGAATTAAGTCTTACGGGATACACATTACAAGACCTGGTGCCGGAAGCCGCCATAAATCCGAACAAGGATGATTCATTTGATGCCTTCAGGCTGATAAGTAAAGAGATATCTATCGTCCTCGGTTTTGTGGAAGAAAAAGGAAAAGGCAGTTTTTACAACTCTGCTGCCTTTATATCCGGAGGTGAGGTCCTCCATATCCACAGGAAGGTATTCCTTCCAACTTATGGGATGTTTGACGAAGCTAAATTCTTTTCTCAAGGAAAAGATATTTCTGCCTTTCAGACTCCATTCGGAAAAACAGGGCTTTTGATATGCTATGACTTTCTGAATTACGGAGCAAATTATGTTCTTTTCTCTCAAGGAGCGGATATCATTATTGCATTAAGCGCAGCTCCCGGAAGAGGAATCAATGAAAATGATGCTTTTGCCTCTTCACATATGTGGGAACTAATGGGAGAAACCGTCTCCCGCTTCTCTACAGCATTCGTGATATACTGCAACAGAGTGGGATTTGAGGACGGCAAATCATTCGCAGGCGGCTCCTTCATATACAGCCCCGAAGGTACAGCCATATGCAGGGCTTCCTATATCGATGAAGATTTTCTTATTGAAGAACTCGACCTCTCACTTCTCAGGAAAGCGCGTCAAAAACTTATGTATAAAAGGGACAATAAGCCGGAAGTGATACTTAAAAATTTATACAGAGCTGTTTTTAAAAATGAAGATTAACACAGTATTTGTGGAAAGAATTCTCACAAAGTTCATCAAAGATGAACTCGGAAAATTTCATTTTAAAAAAGCTGTGCTGGGCCTTTCAGGCGGACTGGATTCCTCTGTAACGGCCTTTCTTTGTGCAAAAGCCATTGGAGCTGAAAATGTTCTGGCCATTATTATGCCATATGGGGAGAGCATTAAAAAAGATATTTCTGATGCCAAAAAAGTCGTTAAACAGCTCGGAATAAACTCAAAAACAATCCATATCAACCCCATGGTGGATGCCTATTACTCAAAATATCCCATTCAAAACCGCGTCATAAAAGGCAACAAGATGGCCCGGGAAAGAATGTCCATCTTATATGATTTTTCTTCAAGGGAAAAAGCAATGGTCATAGGGACGAGCAACAAGACCGAGCTGCTTCTGGGTTATGGGACCATACACGGTGATATGGCAAGCGGAATCAATCCCATAGGCGACCTTTACAAAACTCAAGTAAGACAACTGGGAAAACACCTGGGAATTCCTGAAGAAATCCTGAAAAAATCCCCTTCCGCAGGATTCTGGCCGGGGCAAACAGATGAAAAAGAAATTGGGATTGATTATGAAAATATAGACAATATATTGTATCAAATCGTGGACCTTCGGAAACAAAAAAAAGAAGTTGCAGCCATGGGTTTTTCCCAAAAAACAATAGACAGATTAGTAGAAATGATAAAAAATTCTGAATTCAAAAGGAAGCTCCCTCTGATCCCTAAAATTTCAGAACGCACAGTAGGTCATGATTTCCTCCTCCCCTATGACTGGGGTAAATAACAAATAAAAATTATGAACTCCAAACAAAAAGGCATACTCTATCTGGTAGCGACCCCCATAGGCAATCTGGAAGATCTGACATTCAGAGCATTGAATACACTTAAAGAGGTGGATGCTGTGGCATGTGAGGATACAAGAGAAACCCTGAAACTGCTCAATCATTATCATATAAAGAAAAGGCTGATCAGTTACTATCACCCGAAGGAGAAGCAAAAAATCCCGCTGATACTAACTCTGCTGAAGGAAGGGAAGAACATCGCTCTTGTCTCAGACGCGGGGACTCCAGGGATTTCTGATCCCGGGTACCCCTTAATTCAAGAGACCCTTAAACACAAAATAACAATCGTTCCCATTCCCGGGCCTTCCGCTGTCACTGCCGCTCTTCCCGCATCAGGGCTTCCAAATCACAGATTTCTTTTTCTGGGATTTCCTCCGGTTAAAAAGACAGCTTCCCGAAAACTTCTCCTTTCACTCAAGGATGAGCCTTCAACACTCGTTTTTTACATACCCACCAGGAAAATCCCTGTCTTTTTGGAACTCATCAATGAATCCCTGGGACCAAGGAGTATTGTTATCGCAAGAGAAATGACAAAAATCTATGAACAGTTCATAAGGGGAACAAGCAAGGAAATACTTGAAAAAATCAATTCTTTGACCCTAAAAGGGGAAACGACCCTGCTGATCGAAGGGTCAAAATAGAATTTCACCTTACTTAAAAAGAAAGTAAAAAAATTTATTATAATACTTGACAATTATACACTCATATATTATATTATAGACGAACTCAAATATTAAACAGGAGGTTAAAAATGGCTTTAATCAGATGGGATCCTTTTAGAGACATAATGACTCTAAGGGACAAAATGAACAGGCTTTTTGACGATACGGTTAAAGGTGAAGAGAAAGACTTGTTTGGAAGCACATGGGCACCGTCCGTTGATATTTATGAGACTGAAAACGAGCTCGTCCTGAATGCTGAGATCCCCGGAATCAATGAAGAAGACATTGAAGTAAAAATCGAAGACAACACTTTGACTCTTCGAGGCGAAAGAAAATTGGAAGAAGAGACAAAAGAGGAAAATTATCACAGAATAGAGCGTTCATACGGCTCATTCTTCAGATCCTTTTCACTCCCTCATTATATCGATCAGGAAAAAATAAATGCGGAACATGATAATGGAGTATTAAGGATTTATATGCCGAAAAAACCTGAGCTGAAACCGAGAAGCATCAGAGTTATTAAACCAGAGAAGAAAAAACTTTCTGTTAAACAGCCCAAATCTAAGGCCAAGAAGTAACAAAGGTACCTAAAACGGGAACAATCAGAGTGCCCGGTCTTTTTGAGGCCGGGCATTTTTTTTTGAATAGGTTAGGCTTGTCAGGATGCCTGTGCAAGAGTGACAACCCTGACCTCTCGTGCACCTGATTTTAGTAAAACAGCACTGCATTCACTAACCGTTGCTCCGGTTGTGTAAACATCATCCACAAGAAGGAGTATCTTTCCCTTTATTTTCCAGGGGTCAACCACTTCATAAGCCCCTCTATTGTTTATTTTCCTCTCTTCTGCGGAAAGTGACGTTTGAGGGGGAACATTGAATTTTTTAATCAATGCCTTATCTAATAACTCAAGCCCTTTAAAATCCGCAATATACCTGGCCAATTCATAAGACTGATTGAAGCCCCTCTGCCTCTTCCTCGCCTTGTGTAAAGGGACAGGGATAACAGCCTCCAAATCCCACCATAAAGCTTCATCCTGAACAAGGCTTCTGTACATATAAGCGGCCAGCTCTTTCGCGAGCACTTTGAATTTCTGGTATTTGAAAAGAAGAATAAGGTCCTTTAATTTTCCACTGTACACACTGCATGACCTGTGAAGCGAAAACACAGGTTTCTTTTTCATGCATTTGTAACAAAGATGAGGGTCACCGTATGTTTCAAAAAAACTCCCACAGCATAAGCAATAAGATGACCTCCGGGATTTTAATTCTTTAAGGCAGGAGGTGCATACTACTTTTTCTCCTTCCCTATCCAGCAGTTTGCCGCAGAGTTTACAGAAAGAAGGGAAAAACATAAGTTCCAGAATTTTTAGGAGGGATCCAACCTGTTTGTTTTTTGCTAGAGTCACTGAGAGATTTTCTTTTCTTGTTTCTCCTGACATTTGATACAATAAGGGGTCCAAGGAACCGCACTGAGTCTTTTAATGGATATTTCTTTCTGGCACATTTCACATATTCCAAAGTCATCTCTTTCAATCTTCTTTAAGGCATTATCTATTTGTATCAGTAATTTCCTTTCAGTGTCTGAAAGCTCAAACAGAAACTCCTTAGTATAAGAACTTTCAGCCTTATCTACCATATCTTGGGCAATTCCAGGCTCAATTTCTTTCCCTTCATTTCTGAATTCACTCAGTTTCTTCAATATCTCGTCCTTCTCTTTAAGCAGTTTCTTTTTAATTCTTTCTTTTTCTTTGCTATTCAATCCTTTCCCCCTTTACTTTGCATAATTTTTCCCGTTTATTATTGTCAATGACCTATATATCTGTTCCAAAAGAACGATCCTTGCCAGTTCATGAGAAAAAGTCATGCTTGATAGAGAAAGAACAAAATCAGCCCTGTCCAATATTTCACTTCCCAATCCAAGAAATCCTCCTACAACAAACGATATCGGATACGGATAACTCATGGCTTTTTTCTCTAATATCCCAGCTAATTTTATTGAATCGATACTTTTTCCTTTGTTTGACAAACAGATAATATAGTCTCTGTCTAAATGCTTTTCAAGGCCCTCTGCTTCGATTTTCAATATCTTCTGGCGGTTCCTCTCGTCTATCCCTCTGGCTTCTCTTGTTTCGATCAATTCTAATTTAGACAGCTTTCTTATTTTTTCTATATAAAAAGCCTGTAACTTTTTTATTTCCCTGCTCTTTGTTCCGCCAGGCCATAAAACCTTTAATTTCATGTTAAGATATTCACAGTCCCCACTAAAAACAAACCTAAACCGGATTATTTGTGAATAATCCAGGCTAAAAAATAATGTGTTATGTATTAAATGTCAATAACTTTAGTAAAAAAGTTTTGGGCCATCCCCCCACAGTTTTTCCAAGGAATAATACTCTCTGGTCTCTTTGGAAAAAATATGAAGAATAAAGCTTCCATAATCCATTAGAATCCATTCGGCATTTTCCTTCCCTTCGACATGAAGCGGAAGGATGTTTTCTTTTCTAAGCTCTTTTTCTATATTTTCATAAATGGCTCTATTCTGCCTTGCTGAATTTCCATTCATAATAATAAAATAGTCTGTGAAGGATGAAATCTCTTTCAATCTAATAACAACGATACGTTCTCCCTTTTTTGCTTTGCCGGCTCTTACAGAAACCTTGACCTCCTTTGGCAGGGAGCGCTTGGTTATTTTTTTTTCGTCTTTTTTTCTCTCCGTCATGAATAAAGTTTCTTCTCCTTTATGTATTTTTCAACCTCGTATGGAACCATTCCCTGAATGGATTCGCCTTTTTTTATTTTCTTTCTTATGTCCGAGGAAGCGATATCAAGTGATTCCATGTGCAGAAGAAAGAAATCATAACGTTCTATATCCTTTTCGTTGATAGAGGACTCGATTTCAATCATCCTTTTTGCGTATTTCCCTCCGATTATTCTCTTCGCATCCTTAAGGTTGAATCCCGGCCTGCTTATCACAATAAAAGAACAACTATTAATCAAATCCGTGTAATCTTTCCATGTGTCAATTTCCACAAAAGCATCAATCCCTAGAATGAAAAAAATGCGGCTGTCCGGGTTCAATTTTTTTATCTTATTCAATGTGATTATGGAGTATGACTTTTCTCTGGCATCGATCTCAATACGAGAAGGGACAAAATCAGGACGCCCGGCCAAGGCTAAGCTCACCATATTAAATCTGTGTTCAGGTGATAAGGTATAGGCGTTTTCCTTATGAGGGGGAATAAAGGACGGGATGAATAGAATTCTATCAAGAAAGAATCTCTCTATAACTGTTTCAGCAGCCTTGAGATGGCCGTTGTGAACAGGATTAAAAGTCCCCCCGAGTATTCCGATCCTGTGATTATCCATTAGACACTTTATAACTTCCTATTCCATCTTTTAAATAGGAAGCTGCTGCTAAAATCAGATCTTTGAGGCCTGTCCCCTTTAATGCCGAAATCGCCAAAAAAGGGATTTTCTTTTTGGAAGCAAAATCTTTCACTTCCTTTAACCGCTGTTTATTCTCATCCAAAAGGTCGATCTTATTCGCAACCAGGATCTGAGGACGCTTTAACAAGCTTTTATCAAACTCATTCAATTCTCTCCTGACTGTAAAAAAATCATCTACCGGATGTCTCTGGCTGTAAGGAGATACATCAACCACATGAATAATGACTCTTGTTCTTTCAATATGCTTGAGAAACTTCATACCCAATCCAAGCCCTTTATGGGCGCCTTCGATCAAGCCGGGTATGTCTGCGACCACAAAACTGGTAAATTCATCAATATCCACCACTCCTAAATTGGGAATGACCGTCGTAAACGGATAATCTGCAATGACCGGCTTTGCTGCGGAAATTTTAGAAATCAGCGTTGACTTTCCCACATTAGGAAATCCCACCAGCCCGACATCTGCTATGAGCTTCAGTTCCAGAGTGGCCTCAAATTCTTCTCCCTCTTTTCCTTTCTCATATTTTCTGGGAGCCTGATTTGTTGAAGAAACAAAAGAAGCATTCCCCCGTCCTCCTTTTCCACCTTTGGCTGCAAGAAATCTCTGATCCGGCCTGACAAAATCGAATAGAACCTTGTTCTCTTTTTTTATGATCGTCCCTACCGGAACTCTGAGATACAAATCATGCCCTTTTTTCCCGTTACAGTTCGAACCCTGCCCGTGACGTCCTCTTTCTGCTTTGATAATCGGATGAAAACGAAAATAACTCAATGATTTCACATGTTGGTCAGAAACAAAGTAAATACTGCCGCCGTCTCCACCTCTTCCTCCATCAGGGCCTCCTTTGGGCACACGGCTTTCTCTCCGGAAACTCAAGCAGCCGTTTCCGCCCCCGCCGGCTATAAGGGCTACTTTAGCCTGATCCGCAAACATATTATAGAGAACACTGACCTCTAAGACGGAAGTACTGAGACGAATTTTCTCTTGGCTTTCGTTTCAAAACTAACATTTCCTGAAACTTTAGCAAAGAGGGTATCATCCTTTCCTCTTCCCACATTAATACCTGGCTTGAAGGGAGTCCCTCGCTGACGAACAATTATGGACCCCGCTTTGACATATTGTCCAGCTGACCTTTTGACACCCAGCCGTTTTGAAATACTGTCTCGTCCGTTCTTTGCTGATCCGCCTGATTTTTTATGAGCCATGCTTTACTCCTTCTTAGCCGATACTGACTTCTTTTCAGCAGCAGGGAGGGACTGTGATTTTTTCCCGGTCTTTGACTGGGTCTTTTTTTCGCTTTTTGTCTTGCTTTCCATCTTTGTTTTTTTCTTCTGTGTGACGACTTTTTTTTCTGCTTTCCCTTCTGTTTTCTTTTTTTCCGAAACAGCCCCTTTGGCCGTTTTCTTCACCGCAATCTGTTTCTTCGAAGCGGCCTCTTTTTCTGTTTCTTTGGCTTTTGGAGCCCCTTCCTTCATCTTCTTTACTGACTTTACTCCGGGCTTCCCATAGACTATTTCCTCAATTTTTACCTTTGTCAGCTGCTGCCTGTGGCCGGTCTTTTTCTTATAGCGTTTTCTTCTTTTTTTCTTGAACACAACTATCTTTTTGCCTTTTATATTCTCCAGGACTACAGCTTTGACAGAGGCATCTTTGACCAGAGGAGTCCCTATGACAGCCTTCCCGTTATCCTCAATAAGGAGAATTTCATCAAAAATTATTTTTTGACCTTTTTCCTTATCCAATTTTTCGATTTGAAGCACATCACCTTCTTGAGTTCTGTACTGTTTTCCGCCGGTTTTGATTACAGCAAACATCTTCACTACCTTACCTTTATATTAAATTTACATGTATATTAAATCTACATGACCTCTTCAGGTTTTTTTTCTCAATTGAAAGTTTATTAAAGTTAACATATGACTCTTCTTATGTCAATAGCACAGACGCAGCCTCCAGGATCAACATAAGGCATTTCTCTTGACAAAGCCTCTGCTATTATCTAACCTGGATGATGAACAAATCGAGGTTAAGGATAGCTTACTGAAATTCAGGTGTGGACGCGGCTACATTGAAGATTTAGTCTTCTGGGTGCTGTGTTTGAGGGAACTCGGCAAAGCCGAGCTGTGAGTATGTTTGACCCACGGACGGAGGCTGATTTAATGAAGGCTTTCCCTCATAAAATCAGGGCGGTTAGCTCAGCGGAAGAGTACCGGCCTTACAAGCCGGGTGTCACTGGTTCGAATCCAGTACCGCCCACCATCGCGTCTTTAAGATAAGGGAATTATTAACCTGGATTATTCACAAGTCGAGGTTGCTGCAGATGCGAGGCACAGGGTGCGAAGCTGTGGTCCTTCACCGCGAGTACCCTGTAACAAAGCAGATGCAGTGAGATCGGCTTGCCTATATGG
>JAGGYH010000048.1 GCA_021162615.1 Candidatus Aminicenantota bacterium | reverse complement strand
CTTAAACCTTACGCAGACCATCGGCTTCGTTGAGAAAAAGATGATAAGTAACCAAACGGAAGAGGGGAAAATTCTCTTTTTTGGGTTCAAAAAGTTCATATGTCCAGTGGAGGGTCTTGTGGAAAAGTATCGTAATTGTTTGAAAAAAAAAGAAATAGCCGGGCCTGTCCCCTATAAAAATTAATTTGCTTTAATTGCAATAACATAAATAGGGATTTCCACAATATTATCCGTTAATATCCCCAAATATGAGATGTTTTATAGGTATAAAACGTCTTCTATATTGTCTGGATTGATTATATCAATCCGTTTAACAGAGGATGGATGATTAACAGGGAAAAAATAATTGAGCAAACAAAGAGGGGGTTCCAAATGCCGCGATCAAAACGCTTTTTTATGCCGGGATATGTGTGGCATATCACTCAGCGTTGCCACAATAGGGAGTTTCTCATGAAATTTAAACGTGACAAACAACGATGGCTGGAATTACTTTTTCATGCAAAAAAGAGATTTGATCTTTCTATCCTCAATTATGCGGTTACTTCTAATCACATTCATTTGCTTGTTGAGGATAAACGATATGATAGGTCAATCGCAGGGGCCCTCCATTTTGTGGCTGGTCGGATGGCATGGGAATACAATAAAAGGAAGAATCGCAGAGGGGCATACTGGGAAGACAGGTATCATGCGACTGCGGTGGAAACGGATAAGTATCTTCTCGAATGTGCGGCTTATATTGATTTAAATATGGTCCGGGCTGGCGTTGTGAATCACCCGGCGGAATGGAAATTCTGTGGGTATCAAGAAATTTTGGGTCTCAAAAAGCACAAATTCCTGATAGATAAAGATCTTTTATGTAGTTATTTTTGCATAAAGGATCCCAAGAATCTGGGGCGATTTTATAGAGCGGTTATAGAGGAGAAAATTATGCAGGAAAGATCGGAACGGGAAAGCAGATGGACAGATGCAATTGCAGTGGGAAGTAAGGAGTTTACAGAAAGATTCAAACAAGATTTAGGAATAAAGGCTCGTAAAAGGGATATTAGGATCACAGGGGCGAACCAGAACGGTTATCAAATTCGAGAGAGCGAGATTCACTTTTTAGCATCAAAAAGTTAATGTGTTCAGGGAGGGGCAATGTGGAAAAGCATCGTAAATATATGATAATATAGAAAATAGCCGGGCCCGTCCCAAAAAAAGGCTGGAGAATCACACCGCCGAACACAGTGCCGTAGCGGTTTGTGTCTTTGGGCATGGGCATGGACCGAAGCGTCGGTTCGTTTTTTTTCATGATGCTTCAATTTTTCCAAATGAGATCTGCCTTTTCTAACATCATAAGTATTATGATATACTTAAAAAAATAAGTAAACAGGTATGTCATCATGTCATTATGGAGAAAAAAATCAATTTTGGGCCCTAAAAAAGGCCATATATGGGGGTTTTTTCTGTGGAAAAGTGTCGTAATTATATGAAAAAAAAAGAAATAGCCGGGTCCGTCCCCTTAATTATATTGGTTTTGTTGTTGGCCTGTGGTAAGGGGCCTTTTTCCAAGACGTGCCAGACCTATGAAGAGGCCGCGGATCCGTCCCCGGATCAAACCGCCCTTTGGGGCGCGGTCAAATCAGGTCTTCATGCCTCCTTAGGATCCATTGACAGGCGTTATCCTAAACATGATCTTCCCCAGGTCAAATCAATTCACATCTGGAGCGGGACTGCATGGCGTGGAGAAAGGATTTCCTGTCAGCTGGTACTGTGGTCAAAGGATGAGGTGCCGAAAATAACCTGTGAGTTTTCTGATTTCATAGGCGGGAACAATCAAAAACTTCCCTCTCAAATCGCTCAGGCTCGGTTTGTCCGTTATGTTCTGACCGATGAATTTGCAGGTGGATGCAGCCGCCGACAGCCAAAAGATTATACATCCAGCCTGTCTCCGGATGTCCTGGATTCTGTGGGATGTTTTCATATGGAAGGCGAGTCCACCCGGCCTGTCTGGATCACTATCTGTGTCCCGCGTGAAGCTGAGCCGGGAATCTACCAATCCACTCTGACCTTGAAAGCCCAGGGTCAAAAAGTCGATTCATTCCTGTTTGCTCTTGAAGTGCTGTCTAGAGAGCTTCCGCCTCCGTCAGAATGGAAGTTTCATCTGGACCTGTGGCAGAATCCTTATGCCGTGGCCCGGATAAACGGTGTCAAACCCTGGTCTAAAGCGCACTGGAAAAAGCTCAAGCCCCTTATGGAAATGCTGGCCCGGGCCGGGCAAAAAGTGATCACAGTTTCTGTCAATAAGAAGCCCTGGGCAGGGCAGACTTATGATCCTTTTGAATCCATGATCAGGTGGCAGAAAACGAAAGATGGAAGCTGGGAATATGATTACACTGTTTTTGATAACTGGGTGGAATTCATGATTGATTTGGGCGTCAAAGAGCAGATCAATTGTTATTCTTTGATCCCCTGGACATCGGAGCTTGTGTATTTTGATGAAAAAAAAGGGGAGGAGCAGAGCATCCCCATCAAACCGGGCTCCAGGGAGTTTGAGCAGATGTGGACTCCCTTTCTTAAGGATTTCAGCGCGCATCTTAAAGAGAGAGGATGGTTTCAGAGAACCAATTTGGCCATGGATGAGCGGAATCCCCAGGACATGAAGGAGATGCTGGATTTTATAGGGAAAGCGGCTCCTGGTTTTGGCATTGCTTTGGCTGACAATCATAATTCCTATAAGCTGTTTCCGGACCGGATCAAAGACCTCAGCATCTCTCATTCCAAGGGCATGATTGACCGGGAGGATCTGGAATACAGAAAGTCAAAAGGATTTTCCACTTCCTTTTATGTGTGCTGCGGTGATGAATTCCCTAACACCTTTACTTTTTCTGATCCTGCAGAAGCAGTGTTTTTAGGGTGGTATGCAGCGGCCGCAGGATTTGACGGGCTTTTGCGCTGGTCTTTTTGCAGTTGGGTCAAAGACCCGCTTCGGGATTCACGTTTCAGGACCTGGCCGGCCGGGGATACATCAATTGTTTATCCGGGAGCGAGAAGTTCCATCCGATTTGAACGTCTTATAGAAGGGATACAGGATGCGGAGAAGATAAGGATTCTCATAAGCGAGTTTGAAAAATCCTCATCAGAGGAAGAAAAACACAAACTTGAAAGAATCAACCAAATACTAGCTGAGTTTGATGTTTTGGAAAGGCCTGAGGACCTCAAAGGTCTGATCCAACAAGGAAAGAATGTGCTTGAAGAGCTTTCAAAGTAAGAAGATAAGGTTGAGTTATATGCCGTTATAGCTAAATGTCATGAAGGAAGGAAAAGACTATTTTTGGCATCAAAAAGTTAATGTATTCAGGGAGGGGCAATGTGGAAAAGTATCGTAATTATAAGAAAATAAAGAAAATAGCCGGGCCCGTCCCCTTTAGTTAACTTTCCTATAGAATTCGGTCTTTTCAATACATAGAGACGTTCAGCAGTCAAAAAAGGTTTACAATTTGACTTTTAATAAAAATATCACCCCCTAATATCATCTCTAAAGGTGTTGCTTGTTCATAGAGTTTATGTAATAAATGGGATTTGATTTTTTGTATGCAGACGGAATTTAGTATGGAAAAATTAGATAAAATTAAAGACAGCGAAGGGAAATCTATCAAAGAAGTAACTTCCAGGTTAAAAATCCTCCAGAAAGCGACCAGGGCTGTTTACAGTTCGTTTGATTTAAAAAAAATTTTTAATGAAGTCACTGACGGGGCTGTCCATACTATGGGTTATACAACGGCGGTTATTCTGACATCCAATCCGGAAAAAAGCTGTTTTGAAATCGAAGCGCTGTCGACTAAGAAAAAGCTTCTTCCTCAAATAAACAAAATATTAGGATTTTCCCTGAAGAGTATCACTATTCCTTTAAATCCTGACTTGAATAAAAATGTAAAAGGAGCTTATGAAGGCAAGGTAATGGTGAGTCAAAATCTTGCAGATGCAGTGTATCCTATATTAAGCAAAAGGGCATGTTCCACTCTGCAGAAACTCGGAAAAACAAAAAATTACATCCTTGTTCCCTTAGGTATTGAGGGTGAGTTGGTTGGCGGGATTTTTATTTCAAGTGCTGAGGAACAGATTAATGAAAATGAAATAGAGATGCTCAAGAGTTTCAGACATATTGTCTCTAACGCTATATTCAATGCCAGGTTGCTTAAAAAAGCCAAAATAGCTGAAGAATCGCTGAAGACTGAAAAGGCTTATCTGGATCAATTTCTGGAAAGCAGCCAGGAAGCAGTGGTCTCTACTGATACTTCAGGGAAAGTTGTTCGCGTTAACAGCGAATTCACCCGAATGTTCGGGTATGAAAAAGAAGAAGCGGTTGGTAGGGATATAGATGACCTGGTGGCTCCTGATGATTACTATAAAGAGGCTTCGACTATTACAAAATCTGTGGGACAGGGTGAAAGATTTAAGCTGGAGACGAAACGCTGCTGCAAAGACGGAAAAATCATTGATGTCTCGCTTCTTGGAAGCCCAATAAAAGTCGGAGGAAAGCAGGTCGGTTCTTATGCCATTTACAGGGATATCAGCAAACGGAAAAAAGCGGAAAGGGAGCTTAAGGAAAGTGAAATGATCCACAAGGCTCTGTTCGAATACGCGAATGACGCTGTTTTTTTGATAGACCTCAACGGAAATCATGTAGGTGCGAACAAAAAAGCAGCTGATATGCTGGGATATGAAATCAATGAGATTTTAGGGAAATCCTTTAAAGATATTGTCGCACCTTCAGATTTATCCGATGCTGAAGAGAAACTTGATGGATTGCTCAAAAACAAATCCTTTCCTACATATGACCGTTTTTTTATAAAAAAAGACGGGACTAAATTTCCAGTGGAGATCAATGTTTCTCTTATTCGGGACTCACAGAATAGGCCTCGGCTGATCCAGAGCATTGTACGCGATGTCACAGAGCGCAAAAAAGCAGAGGAAAAAATAAAGGCTTCTCTTAAAGAAAAGGAAGTGCTGCTCAAGGAAATACATCACAGAGTCAAAAACAACATGCAGATCATCTCCAGTCTTATTAATCTTCAGTCCGCGGGAATTAAGGATAAAGAGACAGCCATGATGCTCAAAAGCAGCCGGGACCGTATAAAATCCATGGCCATAATCCATGAAAAATTGTATCGATCCGAAGATTTTACCAGAGTCGACTTGAATGAATATGTTCGGAGTCTGACCACTCATCTGCTTTTAACCTATGGTGTAAACAGGAAAAATGTCAGATTCCATACTGAAATAAAAGATGTTTTTCTGGATATAAACAGAGCCGTTCCCTGCGGTCTTATCATCAATGAACTGCTCACGAATTCTCTGAAACATGCGTTTCCCCATAGGAAAAAAGGAGAAATCAAGATCGCTGTCCGCCATCTTGAGAATCAAAAAACTGAGCTTTTGGTGTGTGACAATGGAGTGGGGATCCCTGAAGATATGGATATACGAAAATCTGATTCCCTGGGAATGACTCTTGTGAAAATACTATCCGAAGATCAGCTTAAAGGTTCACTCCATCTGGACAGAACAAAAGGCACCTGTTTTCGAATCGTTTTTTAACCTCTTTTTTAAGTATTAGAAAAATTTTTTGGGAACCTTTTTTTGGAGATGAAGCGTAGTATATAGTGATAATTTTTATAAGAAAAAAGAAATTGGAATTTTAAAATTCTTTATGTCTTGCTTCCCCAAATCCTTATCCATCCTTTTATTCGGAGTGTGATCATGTTTAAAAATTATCTAAAAATGACATTAAGAAATTTAAAAAAGCATAAGGGGTATTCATTCCTTAATATTGCAGGACTGTCAGTGGGTCTGGCGGCCAACATACTTGCATGGCCCATTGCTTTTTTGGCCATGGACCGGTGGCTTCAAGGATTTGCTTACCGCATCGGACTGTTTTCACAGATTGGATGGTTTATTTTGGCGGCGGTGCTGTCTATGGCTATAGCCTTGATAACGGTTGGTTTTCAAACCATCAAGGCGGCTCTGGCTGACCCGGTCCGCTCTCTCCGGTATGAGCAAATCTTACTCGGGTTCGATCTCCATTAAATACATGGCTCCGAGCGCATACATACTGTAGCTTTCCTTGTATTTGGCAAAAAGCTCGAAATCTTTTCGTGTGAAGGAGTATTCCGCAAACTTCTCTTTTATTCCCTGGGTCTGCTCCCCTGATGCTTCTTTGGCTGCCTGGCTCATCTGCATTCTGACCTATGAATCGGACAAGGTTAACTATCCGATCGTCACTATAGTGATCTTTAATATCTCTTGTATAAAAATCTCCGATTCCAAAGAATGGTTTAGCCTGATTAAAAAATTTATAGAGTGAACTGTTATGGGGTAATGATGACAAAGGAAGAATAAAGTTCTGTCTGAAGTAACGGCTGCAAAGCAGCCATTGGGGAAATCGAGAGGTGAACCGTCTGGCAATTTTATAGTGTTTTGGTTAAGATCTTCAATCACCTGTCGGCTCAATGATGAATCATGTGAGACAGAATTGCAATTGAATTTCTAATGTCAGCGTGTTGATTATTCTCTAAGTTTATCTACTATTTCCTTTATTTTATTAATGCTGACCGGTTTCTCAAGAAAAGCGACAGGATTGACTTTTTGCGCTTGTTCTTTTATATATTTTGATGCATAGCCTGATATAAAAGCCAAGGGTATGTTTTTTGTTTCAGCAATTTTTTCAGCGGCTTCAATTCCATTTATATTTCCTTTTAACTGGATATCCATCAAAATCAAATCCGGCTGTCCTTGAAGTGCTGTATTTATAGCATCATCGCCTCTTGCAACAGGGCCAAGCACTTCGGCTCCGAGATCCTCAATATCATACTGCATACTTTTTGCTATTAACAGCTCATCTTCCACAAGCAGCACTTTCAAAGGTCTTTTCGACATCTATATCCTTGCTTTGTATAATTCTTTTTTTATCACAATCAGGCAGGAAAGGCCGTTTTCACTCTTAAACGTCACCTCACCGCCCAGCTGCTGTTTTACAATGTTAATCACGTTTTCCAGCCCAAGTTTCTTGTCTTTCTCCATATCAAATCCTTTAGGCAGACCCACACCGTTGTCCGAGACTTCAACTCGCAGTTCTTGATCCTTGCTGATACTAAGAGTCATCCGTATTTTCCCTTTCCGGCCTGCAGGGAATGCGTGTTTTACGGCATTGGATAGAAGCTCATTTATCACCAGTCCCAGAGAAATGGCTGTGTCGATCAGAACCAGCACATCTTCTGCTTCACAAATTAAGTGTATTCGATCATCATCCGGTAAATAGCTCTGGCGTATCAAAGTGACTAAGTCATTGAAATAAGTTTTTAAATTTAGAGAGGACAGATCTCCTGATTCGTACAGCTTTTGGTGCACGAGCGCCATCGAATAAATCTTGTTCTCAATATCTCTGAAGACAAACTGCAGTTCTTCATTCTGAATTGTGCGAGATTTCATACGGATCATGGATATTATCACCTGCATGTTGTTCTTGGTTCGATGGTACAATTCTTCCAGAAGGATCTCTTTTTCTTTTAAATGGGTTTTTATCTCTTTCTGGGTATTTTTTAGCTCAGTGATATCTAATATGGAAACGATTATTTGGCGTGTTGATTCGATGTCTCCAACTGTTAGAATACAGTCTCTGATATCTCCTTTGGCGTTAACCAGGCGCGTTTCGTAACGATTAGGTGCGAGTTTGGGTTTGGTGAATCGCATTTTGAAGAATTCCATCATCATTTTCAGACTGCCTGGTTCTACATAATCCATCCAGCGGGTTCCCTTAAGCTGCTGAGGAGCATAACCTGTTATTGCCTTGCATTCCTCGTTGGCTGCAGCGATGGAAGCGTCTTGATTGACAACAATCATGGCTGTGCCTGTGTTTTCAAAAAGGCATCGATAATGTTCTTCCCTTTCCCGCAATGTTTTTTCCATCTTGTCCCGAGCCTTTTCCAAGCCGATCCGGTACAGAGCAAAACCAAGATCAATGCCGATTTCTGCACACAATTTGTGGGAGTCGGTTTCTTCCAGCATGGATTTTGGTGCTGAGATCAGAAGAATCCCATATAATATCTCCTTATGGATAAGAGGCACCTCAATGAGGCATCGTTCGTCAAGGCACCCCTTGAAGGGACATCCATTACAAACTGAAAGCGGATCGGAAATAATGATGGTATCTGAGGGTGGAGTCACATCTGTCAGACATCTAGGTTTTATTCCTGCAGTCAATTCGGTGCTTTCCTTCCTGAGCATTTTATGCCAGCCGTATTCAACAGCCCGGACTTTTTTCCCGGCCTTATCTCTTTGCTCGATCCAGGCAGCATAAAACACGTTCGATTCACCTAGATAATTGACTGCTGACTGCAGCAGCTTGTTCGGATCGGCCTCATATACGATGAGCTGATTGATTCGGCGCACGACATTGAGCAGATTTTTCAGACGCTCTTTCTGGTCGGCCAATCTTTTGAACTGCACGACCAGAGGCTCAGTCCTGCCGATGATCAAATCTATCTCCCCCTGGCGTAGAGCTTTTACAATGGCTTCGGCCCGG
>JAGGYH010000015.1 GCA_021162615.1 Candidatus Aminicenantota bacterium | reverse complement strand
ATGGGGACGCTCCATAAGGTACCACCCTATAACTGAAAATGCATAAAGAAAAACTTTTTATTCAAAGTGATAAATATAATCCATCCCTTCAGTCAATAATAGTAGGGAGGAAAGTTAATGTATTTAAAATTGAATAGGGTGGTACCTAATGGGATGTCCCCCAAATATAACTAAAGGTCAACCATATAGGCTCTGAGAAATTTTTCAATGGCTTTTACCGTTTCGTCCTTAACCCTAGGAGGACTCTGGGCGACCCAAATCGTGAAATTGTATAATTCCTGGGTATCTACTTTTATCCATTTTTTGTTTTTATAAAGAAATACAAAAAGGACAGTCATAGCGATCCGTTTGTTGCCGTTTTGGAAAGGATGGTTTTTGATCAAAAGATAAAAAAGAATGCTCGCTTTAGATAGGAATCCCGGATAAAGTGATTTTTTTGAAAAACTCTGAAAAGGAGTGGCCAAACAACTCTCCAGAATATTTGGATACCGGGCGGAAAAATCAGGTATAGGCTCATCGAACGCAAGCATCTCCTTTGCCAATCTGAAAGCGATATATTCGACTTCCTTGACATGGATCGTTTTCATTATTCTCTTCCAAGCCTCTTTAAGACGTCTCCATACTCTTCAAGTGTCTTTTTTATGGCCTTATCGATTTCATTTTTATCTTTTTCTTTTAAATCTTTTCCAAGAATATTCGCTACGGATTTTTTATGGATGGCATAATTCCTTCCGATCCTAATGGCTTCTATTTCACCTTTCTTTACTTTTTTATAGACAGCAATTCGGCTTAATCCTAATATTTTTGCCATCTGAGGAATGGTTATATATTTATTGTTCTCCATTTTCTTTGATCTCCAAAAAGGACATTATGAAATAAACGTTGGTTAACTTAAAATTAATAATTAACCTTTGTTAACTTAATTTTACAAGTTAACATGCGTTGTGAATAAAATCAAGAGAAATTTTGCCCGGCGACCTTTTTTACTTCACATGCGTATTATATATATGTAATTTACATAAAACCTGAGCCAGCACACTCACTATGAGCAAATCCAAGCAAAATCCGCCAAAGGTTGGCCAGAAGCTCCTTTCCTATCTGGCCCGTTACGAACTGGAGCACTCTATCTCCGGGCACTGCTGCGAGGAATATAAAGAGCATGTAAAGGAAAAAGGGAAGCTCAGGGCCCTATTATGGTACTGGGGACAGGTGCTCTATGCGCTTGCCTCCTATTCCAAATTATCTTTTTCCACCGGAAGTCGAACACGCAGTTCGTTTCCAGACATTCGAATGGATGCAAAACCTCATAAAGCATGATGAAAAGAAATTTTACGAAGACAGGGTTATGATCGCTGAGAATGACATATTCAACGTCTTATCCATTCCTTTCCTTAGTGGAGGAAAAAGCCCAGAGCATGGATTTTCTTTATGCTGACCACGACTTCATTCCTGAATACAAGATCGAAATGGCGGCAGGAAGAACTTTTCAAAAGGAAATAACCACGGATACCTACGATTCTTTCATAATCAACGAGACCGCATCACAAGCCTTTGGATTTGAATCTGCTGCGGAAGCAATAGGCAAACAGATCTATGAGGGAGGATCCGGGAATGTGGCCCCTATAATCGGTGTGACAAGGGATTTCCACTTCAAAGGTCTTCAGACTCGAGTAGAACCGCTTGTGATGCAGGCACGCCCGGATATGTTTAGATACCTTAGTTTGACTGTAAAAACAGATAATCTTAAAGATACTCTCTCTTTTATCGAAAAAAGATGGAATGAACTCCAACTGGGTGAAGTTTTCAGTTACGTCTTCCTCGATGAAGATTTTAACCGTCAATACGGTTCTGTCTTTCCAACCTTACAGCCTGGCCTATTGCTTATTTTTCATTGCAGAAATGGCTTCAAAGCTTTGCTTATCAAACACATCTGGGATTGGATATATTTTTATTCTCAGGGATGCTCGCCCTGGGGATATCTCTCATAACAGTAAGCTACCAATCCATCAAGACAGCCGCGGCCAATCCTGCGGACTCCCTCAAATACGAATAATTGTTGTAATTTGGGGTCAGACCATGCTATGATATTGATATCATTACAATTAATTCGTTTTTAAGGGTTTTTTCTAAGCCTTAATCGGTGTTTTTGAGGCCAAAAAGAATGTTCTAAGAGGAGAAGAAAAAGTCATGATCGAATTTGAACCGATAGGGATCATCCGCAGTCCTTTTGCTGAGTCAGAGGGGATGCCGATCCAGCCCCCAGGCGCAGCGGGTATCAAAGGCACTGTAGAAGTGTTTGAAAAGTACCGTCCGGGATTAAAAGACCTTGATGGTTTCTCTCACATCATCCTGATTTATGCTTTCCACAAAGCCAAAGGATTCAAACTGAAGGTAATGCCGTTTATGGATTCCAAGCACAGAGGATTGTTTGCCACACGAGCTCCAGCGCGGCCCAATCCGATCGGTCTATCTGTAGTGAAGCTCAATAAAATCAATGACGGAGTGCTGCATGTGGAAAACATAGATATTCTTGACGGAACTCCCCTTCTTGACATCAAACCTTATGTTCCGGAATTCGATGAACAGACTCAAATTCGAACAGGATGGCTTGAAAAGGCCCGGAGGGCTGTTTTTCATAAAAAATCAGACGACCGGTTCAAATAACATCTTATTTTTCCTCCAGCTCAAGAGCCTTTTTTACTACTCCTTTATTATTTCACAAAAATTATTTTACACTGCCGAAACAAATAGTCTCGTCAGGTTACTAAATCTAACAATTTATAACTTTTAATATTTTTAGTTTGTTATTGTTTCAGTTTTGTGTTAATCTTTTACTGCTATGTCTAAAACAACATTTGCTGTTAAGGTTAATGACAAAACCGCAAATAAAGTAAAAAATTTCTGTAGGGAACGGGGAATAAAGTATGGCTTTTTTGTAGAAAAAGCCCTTGAAGAGCGGCTCGAGAGAGAGGAACTGAAAGAAGATTTATTGGATTTAAAAACTCTGCGCTCTTTAGAAAAAGAAGCCATTCCTATCGAAGGTTATCTCAAAAAAAGGCGTGTATAAAATACTCCTGCTTCCTACGGCTCAAAAAGACCTTGATAAATTTAAAGGAAAAACATTCGATATTCTAGTAAAGAAGATCTCTTCCCTTAAAGAAAATCCCAGACCTCATGGTTGTCTCAAGCTCACAGCAGAACAAGGATATCGTATCCGGTCAGGAAACTATCGGATCATATATAGAATCGATGACAAAAAAAAGAAAGTCTTCATTTACCGGATCAAACACAGAAAAGAAGCTTATTGAAGCCGTCAAAGCTAACCCCGCAGACTCCCTGCGGCATGAGTGAGTGACTGGTTTTATCAGCCTCAGCGGGAGAGCGGACCTCATTGTTTCAGGGGTGGTTCATATCCCTATAGAAAAAGAGCTTTATATTTCCCTCAAAACAGTGAAATCCCATCTCAATAATATCTATCAAAAACTCAATGTCCAGAACCGCCTTCAGCTGATAAACATCGCCATTTTTTTATGAATAGGTCAGGCTGATAAACACCGTCAGAGATTCCAAGAACATGTTCTGCAAAAAAGACCTCGCGACTCTATATTGGATAATGTATATAAAATTGAATAGGGTGGTACCTAATGGGATGTCCCCAAATAAAAGATTGACTTTAAATGTCATAATGTTACTATATCTAAAATAATAACACCAGGAGACCCAATTGAGGACTTGGAAAAAAGCCTTCATACAACTCATCTTACTCTTATTCATATGCGGTTCTGTGATGGCAGCACCGAATGAAAACTCTGAGAAAAAAAAAGATGACAAAGAAACCACGTTCCATCCTCACGAAAAGGTCCTTGTCACAGCCACCTTGACCCGTCACATGATCAAAGACTGCTCATCCTCAGTGAGCGTTATAGACATAAACGACATTCTGGCCTTGCCGGGAGTCAGCAATGCCCTGAATCTCTTGAATAACCAGCCCGGGATTTTTATCCGGCAGACAAGCGCTTTTGGAAGAGCGGATGTGGATATAAGAGGAATAGGCCAGAGAGGCCGCAGGATCGCTGTCCTCGTGGACGGACGCCCTGAAAAAATGGGTTTATTCGGCTGCACTGTGACCCATGCATTTCCCTTGGATAATGTGGAACGGATCGAAATCGTGAGAGGCCCTTCTTCCGTGCTCTATGGCTCTGAGGCATTAGGAGGAGTGGTCAACATACTCACCCATATGCCAAAAGAAAAATTCGAAACCGACTTTGAAGCGACATACGGAAGTTTCAATACCCAGCAGTACAATCTGAAGCACGGTGGTAATTTCAATCGACTCAGCTATTTTCTCACCGTTGACAGAAGAAGCAGCAACGGCCACAGAGAGAATTCCGAATATCAAGGAAATGCGGTGACCGGAAAAATACAGTACAAGTGGGCTGATGATCTGCGCTCAAGTTTTCAGGTCAAATATTTCGAAGGCCGAAAATATGAAGCCGGTCCCCTTGACCATCCCTTATCCGATTTCTGGAACGATTACAAAAGAGGGGCTGCTGACTTCAGTATCAGAAAAGGAAACCCTGATAACGAAATCGTTTTCAAGCTCTACACTAATTTCGGACATCACATATTTTCTGACGGTTGGCATTCAAGGGATTATGTAAACGGAGGAATCCTTCATTACACCAATAAGCATATAACCAACAATGAGCTTACTATAGGCGGTGATTTTCGCTTTCTCGGAGGAAAAAGCTACAACTTCCCCAAGGGAGAGTGGCAGAAAAATGAACAAGCCGTCTTTATTCATGACCAATATGTGCTTTGGAATAAATGGATCCTGTCCACCGGCTTCAGGCTGCACAGAGATTCCTTATACGGCCTTCAGGTCTCTCCCCAATGGGGAGTGGTGTTTCAAATCAATGACAGCACATCCGTCAGAGGAAACATAAACAAGGGATTCCGTTCTCCCCAGTTAAACGAGCTCTATATGTATCCTGCGGCAAATCCGGACCTCAAGCCGGAAATCGTTTGGAACTATGAGCTGGGATTTAAAAAATCCATTACTTCCTGGCTTGTTTTTGATGGATGTTATTTTCATATGAATGGTACAAATTTTATTGAAACACAGCTCAATGATTCTCCTCCCCCCTTCTATCAGTTCAGAAACACAGGAGAATTTGCTTTTAATGGAATCGAAGCATCCCTCAGGGCCAGTTTATACAAGAACCTATCATTTCATCTTTTTTACACTTATCTGGACACAGGAGAAAAAACCAAAGGAAGGCCCGGACAAAAAGCTGACCTTTCCCTTCGATGGGACTCATATCCTTATTTCATCTCCCTTCAAGGCCAGTATGTCACAGATTACTTTGCCGGAGATTTCTCGACAAGACCCCTTCCCAGCTACTTTCTCTTGAACTCCCGAATAAGCTTCAATGTTTCTAAAAAAACAAAGATTTTCCTGGACATCAATAATCTGTTCAATAAAGACTACAATATTTATGTTGAGCTTCCTGGAATCGCATCGGGAATCTATCCCATGCCAGGAAGAAATCTTAACATCGGATTCAAAATAACACCATGAGCTATAAAGGAAGAGATGTCGTGATGGGAGGCCTGTTTTTAGCACTGGCCCTTGTGATCCCCATTCTCTTCCATGCCGCTGGACTGGGAAGTGCTTTCCTCCCTATGTTTTTTCCTATCATTGCTGCCGGCTTTTTAATCGCTTCCCCGGTAGCGCTGGTGGTAGGGATAGCCTCCCCTCTCCTCTCAGCTCTTTTAACAGGCATGCCTCCCTTTTTTCCTCCCACTGCTTTCATTATGATGGCAGAAGGGCTTGTTCTGGCAGGGATTCCATCCCTCCTTTACCAGAAATACAGGTTCAATTCATATCTGACTCTCATCATAACTCTGGCTGCTGACAGGATGGTTCTCTTCGCTTCTGTTATTGTGGTATCAAAATGGCTTGACCTCCCGGAAAATGTATTGGGATGGGCCTCTATCATCCAGGGCCTTCCCGGAATCGTCCTCATCATGCTGATTATCCCCCCTCTCATAAACAAAATGAAAAAACGCATGGCTATAATCTCTCTCATGGAGTGAAATGACATGGACCGAAGGACTTTCTTTAACAACGCCGCCCAAAACTGGGAAATCGAACACCGGCAGGAAAAAGAAAAAGACAAGCTGAACCGGTTGATTCCGCACTTTATGGTCAATGCCGGAGACAGAGTCCTTGATGCCGGCTGCGGTACCGGAAGGCTCATCCCTTACCTGAAAAAATCAGCAGGCAGCTCAGGACGAGTCGTGGAAATGGATTTTGCCAAAAATATGCTGGATATTGCTAAAGAAAAATACCGGCATTCAGAAATCTTTTTTGTTCAATCTGACGCCCGGTTCATCCCCTTTAAAGAAAATTCATTTGATGTTGTGATCTGTTTTGCCCTTCTTCCTCACGTACCGGATAAACAAATGACCTTAAGAGAGTTTAAAAGGATACTGAAACCAAACAAATCCCTTATTGTCGCGCACACAATGAGCCGTAAGGAACTCAATGGGTTTCATAAAAGAGTCAAAGGGCCAGTAACGCAAGACCTGCTTCCGGATGAAAAAGAAATGGAAGCGCTGTTTTGTAATGCAGGCTTTCGAAATCTTTCCATCACAGACCAACCCTCTCTTTATATAGCCAGAGCTGACGCATGAATTCTGTCAAATCCGAAACAGCCGGTCACGACTTTTTATCCATACGGGATCTGGATCCCCGGATTAAAATTATCTCCATGACCGTATTCATCCTGGTCATCGGATTCACCTCTCACTCAGCTTATCTCAAATTCCTTCTTTATTTCTTAACACTCACAGCTTTTTTCATTGGTTCCGGAATCAATATGAAAAAGCTCATCCCGAGATTTCTGATGCTTTTTTCTCTCTTGATTTTTCTTGGGATAACGGTCTTTGTTTTTGGAAACCAACCATCCTTGGAAAAATTGGACATCCTGTGGAACCTCTCTATTAAATCAATACTTATTCTCCTCTGCATAGGCTTTCTTGTCCTCTGGACCGGAATCTTCCATTTGATCAAAGGACTGGAGCTTTTAAAGACTCCCCCCATCATGATCTCTGTTTTGATATTTGCCTACAGATACGTTTCCCTCTTTTCCGGGGAAGCGGAAAGGATGAGGTTAGCCAAAAAATCAAGAACATTCAAAAAACAGAGCCTCAAAAATAAGATCAGGACTTTGGTCCCTATGACATCCCAACTCTTTTCAAGAGCTTTTGAGAGAACAGAAAAGATATATGCGGCCATGCTCTCAAGAGGATTTGACAGAAAAATCCAGACACTGACCCTTTTTAAAACAAACAAAAAAGACTGGATATTCTGTTCTGTTTTCCTGTGTTACCTCATAGCTTTGGGAGTGGTGCTGTGAAAAAAACGGCTGTTCAAATCACCGGCCTGAGTTTCTCCTATCCGGATGAGACAAAGGCCCTGGAAAATATCAGTTTTTCTTTAGAAGAAGGAGAAAGCCTGGGAATCATCGGGCCTAATGGAGCAGGCAAATCCACTCTGCTTCTGCATCTAAACGGAGTGTTGAAAAAAGATGGAGCAGTCAGAATCTTCGGAGAGTTCATCGGAAAACAAAACATCAAAAAAATCAGAGGAAAAGTCGGGTTGGTGTTTCAAGACCCCAATGACCAGCTTTTTATGCCCACTGTTTTTGATGACGTGGCCTTCGGACCTTTGAATCTGGGCATGGAGAAAGAAAAAATCAAGCAAAAAATCACAAGCACTCTTACACAACTGGGGCTCTCCGGGTATGAAGCGAAAAATCCCTCCCATCTGAGCCTGGGAGAGAGGAAAAAAGTCTCCCTGGCCACGGTACTGGTTCTTGAGCCTCAAATCATTGTACTTGACGAGCCCACAGCCAATCTGGATCCGGGCTCAAAAAAATCCTTTATCCGCACACTTAAAAAAATCAATAAAACGAAAATCACTGCTTCTCATGATATGGATTCTATTTATGACCTCTGCACCCAAGTCATCCTGATGAACAAGGGGCGAATAGTGGCGCAAGGCGAGGCTGAAAATATCCTGCGGGATAAAAATCTCCTAGAAGCGAACAATCTGGAAGTCCCCTCCCAGCTCCGCTCCTGAATCTCGCTTTATTTCTTCAACAGTATCTCTTCAAAGAATTTCAAGGCCTCTTCAGAATCTTTTTGTCCCAGCCAGAACACTGCATCCTTTCTCACCTCATGTGAGTAACTTCCTGACCCTGCTTTAAAAAGGAAATCATAAGATAAAGGCGTCTCATGTGAATACAGCATAAAGGTGATGGTCTTTTTTAAATCAGAATCAGCGCTCTCAAACTCATCTTCCAGAAAACGGAAGCTTTCTTCAGTCTCTGCACTGCCCAGCCAGTAAACAGGTTCCTGACTGAATTCATAGATGCAATCCAGATCAAAAATATGCATATCGACTTTTTCGCTTTTTCTCCCTGAGACTCTGTGCATGACCAACAGTCCGATCGGCTCTCCTCCGCTGCTTCCCTTTTGAGACTCCATACTGAATCCTTCTCTTTTTGAATCCCTTCGTATTTTGATCTCATCGCCCCGGCTGCTGACCTCAAAGGGGCTTTCCAGGTCATAATCCCCATACATATTGATCTCGTAACGGCTCTGAAAAATATGGCCTGTGAAATAAACCTCTCCCTCCTGCTCTTTTTTAAATTTATTTTCGGCAAGCTCCATTTTTTTAACAAGAGAAACTCCTTGCTTATCCAAATAAAAGACGCTTCCCTTTAAATTCTCTTCCTTAACTGCTCCTAATACAGGCACTAATAAAACAGCCGTTAGCACTGCAGTTAACACGATTTTAGGATTTCTCATCTTTTCTTTGAGTTTCATTTTTATTTTCTCCTTCCGGACTATCTGTTGATGATCTCTTTGAGATACTCTATCGCCGCCTCATCTCTGGATTGTCCGAGCCAGAAAATGATCTGCTTTTGCAGTTCAGGGTCTTTTTCCTTCCGGGCAATATCAAATATCTTTTTCCAGGCCCGGCTGTCTCCTGCCTGCTGAAAGGAAAAAATGAGCGCCTTTTTTAACTCTGCATCCGAAACAGAATCATAAAGTTCCAGAAGCGCATCCAGACTCTCCTTGGTCTTTTTCTGTCCGAGCCAGAAGACGGCCTGTTTCCGGACGTCTTCATCCGGGTCTGTTTTAGCCACCTTAACTAATAACGGCACAACATCGGGACTATGCCCCTGGCTTATTATGAAAACAGCTTTTTTCCTGAGCCTTGGGTCATCGTTCTTGTCAATGACTTCTTTGAGGATCGAAAAAGCTCTTTCATCTTTCATGTTCATAAGAGCATCAAGCGCCACAAGTTTCAGATCAGTCTCAGGGTCCTTTTCCGTTACTATACCAACTCCACCTTCAACTCCGCCTATAACTCCACCTTCGACACCACCCAAAACAACCCCTTCAACTCCGCCTAAAACTCCTAAGCCAAGGCTGCCGTTTATATATTCTTTATAATTCGAATATCCCCTTTTCACCAGTTCTTCCGCAATCTCCACTCTCAGCACCTTCGCGTCATCCGCCCAGGAACTTTGGTTCATCTCTTCAATCAACCTGTTAAGATGCTTAACAGCTTGTTCCTTGAACTGAACCTGCTTGTTCATGTTTTCCAATTCCCTGCTGAGCTTCTCCATGCTGTATCCCAACCAGTATAAAGATTCATCCAAATAACGGCTTTTTTCGTACTTCTTGATCATCTTTTCCAGTTTTGAAACCGCATCTTCCCAATTTTTCTGATATATATACTTTTTTGCAGCCTCTAGAGCTTTGAGGGATTCGTCTTCCTTATCCTGCGTGAAATCCAAAGCCGCCAAAGCACTTCCCATGGTCATGCAGAAAACCAACATGATTCCTACTGATTTTAAATTTTTCATTTGAAACCTCCTATATCATTCCACGGACTTCCACGGCATTTAAAATCCCCTGATTGTTTATGTATTCCTTTATCATCAAAGGATCGGATGTGCCGTTTTTGTCCATATTTGTTATTTCCCTTAAAATCAATTCTATGTCCTCCAGAAGCTGCCGGGTATCAGGATTTTTCTCCGCGGCCAGCCTTTTTAGGAGAATATTCTGTATAAGAAGCTCTTCCACATACTTTTTATCCAGAATGATTTTACCCGAGTCTTTGTCTTCACTGTAATGGGCATACTCTATGAGCAAAGGCTTTAAGCTGTCAAAATGTTCCTGCAGGCTTATCTGAAAAGCATCCTGTCCAGCTACAGCTATCTTATCTCCACCGTAAATAAGGGTTGTTCTCCCGATGACAAACCCTACAATGAGAACGCAGACAAGGGCTGCGGCAGCAGCAGCCCATTTAGGGATAAAGTCGAAATGTTTTTCCCTCTTTCTATCAGGGACAGAAACCTTTTCATCAATTCGGCTCCAGCACTTCCTCCAATCGGCTTCCGGAATGTCTTCTGTTTTCGTCTCTTCCACCAAATCAAAGACCTTTTTTGTGTATTTCATCTCACGGGCACAGCTCGAACATTTTTCTATGTGATCTTTGAGCTCCTCAGCACTTCTCTTATCAAGCTCTCCATAGAGGTATAAAATCATATTTCTTCTGAATTTTTCACATTTCATAGTCTTTCTCCCATAGAAGCTTTTTTAAAGAGCCTTTAATGCTTTCAACTCCTCTGAATAGCTGCTTTTTCACACTTCCCTCGGAACACTCCATATACTCAGCGATCTCCCTGATCTTGAGCTGTTGAAAATGTTTGAGAATAAAAGCCATTTTTTGGCGCGGGGGCATATTATCCACAAGAAGCTCTATTTTTTTCTTGAGGTCTTCCCGGCTCGCATTTTCCTCGGGGTCTCCTCCTCTTCCGTCTGAAGTTGTGCTGTCCATTAGCTCCCAGTCTGAAAGGTTTTTTTTCATTCTCTTTTTGCCCCTCAGAAAATCAATGCTGCAGCTGATGCCTATTTTTTGTTTTCCTCAAACAGCATAGAGAACGCCTCCCGGTCGCCCTGCTGGGCGCTTTGTATCAGGTCCAGAGTCTCCATTCTTTTTCCATTCATTAATCAAAACGCTTTGAAACAGATTTTAGTTGACATCATCTTCAACATATATCATAACCATTCCCTTCCAATGACGAAAGTTATCCATTATTATATAAGCATACGAAGCCTGCTCTCTTTAAGGAGGAAACATGAAAAAAATCACAGCTGTTGTTATTCTACTGTTATTAAGTACTTGCTCTTTTGTTTTTTCTCAAGAACGGGAATTTTATAAGAACATTCAAATCATCTCTCCCGTCGTAGGACTTAATACTTGGACAATTCCTGTTGGCGCCAACTTTGAGTATGGGTTGTCTAAACACATTGGAATCGGGGGGACCGCCATGCTCTGGTGGTGGACAAGCCAGGATTGGGCTAATTCGCTGATCGGTCTATCTTTTGACGGAGCGTACCATTTCACCGGTCTCGATGTGAAAAAACTGGATCTTTTTGTCGGTGCCGGACTGGGTTTTTCTCTATACAACTACACATGGAAGGACTCACATTCGGGAGATATCAAAGGAGGCTCAGGCTCTTCAGGGCTATATCTTAAGCCGTTTATAGGAGCCCGCTACTACTTCAATCGAAAAACAGCCATTTTTTGTCGCCTGTATTTCCAGTTCATGGGAGACTGGGAAGGGGCCGGCGGAATCATCGGCGTCTCTTTCAAGCTCAAATAAAAAAGAGATTAACAAATCATGAAACAAAGGCAGAAAACTATAGTAGTTTTAGTCAATTTTTTCCTGTTATTCATCGCTGTTTTCACGGCAGAACTCTATCCATCGGTTATTGGTCCGGAGAACGGGGCATTGGTTATTGTGGGAGGCGCTATGCAGGATCCCGCCATTCTAGAGAGATTCATGGAACTGGCCGGAGGGCCAAAAGCTCTTGTGGTGATCATTCCCACTGCTGGCGGGGCGGACCACTATGACCAAAGCTGGAGAGGAATGCGGCAGTTCGAAATTCAGCCCATCAAGGGATACGAGACAAAAAAGAAATGATTCACAAAAAATAACTCTGCTCTCTATTTGGTCGGCATAGCGTATTTCACAACCTGATTGGTTCCGTTCTTGAAAGATTATCAGAAGTGTTTATACTAAAAGCTATATCCAAATATCCTATAAAGAGGACACCATGAAAAAAACATTCATATTTCTGATGAGCCTGTTTCTTGCCTTTAATTTTCTGTATTCTGAGGAAAAGGATTCCATCCCTGCCTTCAAAATTGAAAAGAGCGCCATCAGCCTTGAACGGCCGGCCAAACCGGGAACTCCCTTTAACAAATCCGGACGAAGGTTCGCTCTTCTGGGAGATGAGAGCGGCTCTTTTGAAGCGTGGGCCTATCCGTTGAAGCTCCTTCGCAGCTTTCAATTTTCTTTTTTCACCGGCACCTCCACCCGGCCCATAAACGCAGGGGATATTGTCCGCCGCATTTCCGTATCTCCCTGGGCAACCACACTGACCTATACCTATCAATCCTTCACTGTCAAAGCGACGTATATCACACCTGTTTTTGAGCCCGGCGCTCTTATCCTTCTCCATGTTGACTCATCCGTTCCCCTGACCATCGTTTGCGGTTTTTTACCCGTGCTTCAACCCATGTGGCCAGCCGGGATCGGAGGTCAGTACGCATACTGGAACAATGAGATCAAAGCGTATGTGATCTCAGAACCTACAGGGAAAAATCATGCTCTTGCGGGTTCTCCGGCAGCATCGGGCCTTTCCTATACTCCTGCGCATATGCTCTCAGATGCCCCGAGTGAATTTAAGATCGAGATCAAAGATCCGGAGAAAGCGAGAAACAGATTTATTCCGCTGTGCATTTCAGGGGGCCAAGGAAAACGTGACCAGGTAATAGCCGTGTATAAAAAACTCCTGGAAAATCCTGAAAACTACTATAAAAAAAATAAAGAATATTATGAAAACCTCAGCCAAAACACTCTGCGCCTTACAACTCCCGATCCGAAAATCGATCTCGCTTTTGAATGGGCCAAAATCACTTTCGACAACCTTATGGTTGATAATCCTGAACTTGGCGAAGGAATGACCGCTGGTCTGGGTGCTTCCGGAACATCGGGACGGCCCGGATTCGGCTGGTTTTTTGGAGGGGATGCCTACATCAATTCTTTGAGCCTGCTCTCTTACGGAGCGTATGAATCCGTTAAGAAAATACTGGCTTTCACTCAAAAATGGCAGAGGGATGATGGAAAGATGGCCCACGAACTTTCACAGGCAGAAGGATATATTGACTGGTGGAAGGACTATCCTTACGGATACATCCACGGAGACACGACCCCTTATTATATAGCGGCCATGTACGACTACATGAGACTTTCCGGCGACACAGCTTTTATAGAGAAAAGCTGGCCCTCTCTTACAAAGGCCTACGATTGGTGTCTCAGTACGGATAAAAACAGGGACGGGCTGATGGACAATGGTCCTGCAGGCCTGGGGGCTCTGGAATACGGAGCGCTTACCGGAATAGAAACGGACATATATCTGGCCTCCGTTTGGGTGAGAGCCGCGTATGCCATGGATGAAATATCCCGAATCCTAAGTAAAGACTCCTTCCGCAAAAAAGCATCCATGAATTTTGAAAAGGCTAAACAAGCTTTCAATGACAGATTCTGGGACCCGGAAAATCATTTTTATGCCTATGCCTTTAATGACAAAGGCGAAAAAGTCAAAGAGATCTCTCCATGGAATGCGGTCGGTTTGATGTGGGACCTCGGAGAATATGAAAAAAGCAGGCTCACTCTGGAAAGGCTCAGCTCATCCGAGCTGACCACTGACTGGGGGATAAGAAGTATTTCCCGCAACAGCGAATACTTCCAGCCTCTCAATTATAACTACGGCGCTGTATGGCCTTTTTTAACCAGTTGGGTCACCACAGCTTTGTACAAGCATCATATGCCTTTAAACGGATATCCTCTCCTTCTCTCAACCGTAAACCACACTTTTGACAATGCTCTGGGATGTGTCACGGAAGTATTTTCCGGTATACGGAATGTATGGCCCCAGGAAGCGGTTCCCCAGCAGGGATTTTCAGCAGCCGGAGCCGTGCTCCCCCTGATAAGAGGACTTCTGGGTCTGGAAGCTGATGCCCTGATGAGGACCTTTACTTTTGCTCCTCATTTTCCTGGAAACTGGGATCAGGTGGAGATTAAAAATTATAAAGCGGGAGATGCAGCCTTTTCATTTTCCTACAAAAAAGAGAAAAACAAAATAACACTGGATGTCATCCCTGAAAAGGGAGAAAAACACACCATGACATTTTCCCCCTGTCTGGCAAAAGGGACTCTAATAAAACATGTGATGGTGAATGGAAAGGAAACCTCCTTTCATGTATTTGATCGCCGCCAGGTCACTCAAGTGGAGTTAGAATTCACGGTACATGACGAACCTCTGCAGGCAGAATTATCTATCGAACCCTGTTTTGAAGTCCTTCCGGTGACCCCTGAGGTCAAAGTCGGAGATATGGACTCTGGAATGAAAATCATATCATCACACACAGAAGAACAGACCGTAATACTGAAAGTGGAAGGGATCAGCGGAAAAAACTACAGCCTCAACACGCTTCATCCTGAATTTATAGACAAAATAAAAGGAGCTTCCTTGGAGTCCGGCCAATTGAGATTCAAAATCCCGGATGGTTCTCCGGGCGAATTCATCACGCATACCATTGTCATTGAACTCAATAAACAATAACCATACAGCAAAAGGCACAGACCGCAAATCAATGAAGACTGGAATCAGAGAGCCATTGGGAATATAATAATATCTAACCCGAACTATTTATAAAAAAATGGCGATGTTCATTTTGTGAAAAATTCAGTTTAAAAGGAGATTGATTATGAGTTTCCCCTTCATCCCAAACAAAAAAGTCGAAGTCCCTGAGATCGCTTATAAAGACAGGGTCACGCTGGATTCACAGAACACAGCTCTCATCATCGTGGATATGCAGAACGACTTTGTCAAAGAAAAAGGGAAACTGGTGGTTCCTGCGGCAAGGGAAACCATTCCAGGAATAAAAAATCTTCTTTCCTCAGCAAGAAAGGCAGGCGTTCCTGTCGCCTATACCCTAGACACCATGAAAGAGGATGACCCTGAATTTGATATATGGCCTGAACACTGTAAGGAAAACACCTGGGGATGGGAAGTGATTCCAGAACTGAAACCCAGACAAGACGAACTGATATGCCCTAAACTGCGTTATGATGGGTTTTACGGAACAGGACTCGAACACACTTTAAGCCACGTATGGAAAGTCGAAAACGTAGTCATCGTCGGCACCGTATCCAATATTTGTGTGCTCCATACCGCTTCTTCAGCAGGGCTCAGGTGGTACAAAGTCATTATCCCGGCAGACGGAATATCCGCTCTCACAGAATTCGACCAGGCATTGACTCTAAGTCAGGTCTCAAATCTTTACTCTGGAATTGTCGTGAAATCAACCGAAGATGTGGTTTTTAAGTAACTGAAGTTCCAAATGAATAAGATCAAAAACAGTGCCCTTCTGACCGACCTTTATGAGCTCACTATGGCTGCTTCTTATCTAGAACACGGAATGAACGAAACCGCCGTGTTCGGCCTTTTTGTGCGCCAATACCCTCCCAACCGCCGCTATTTCGTATTCTGCGGACTGAAAGAGGTCCTTGATTATTTGGCCGGGCTCCAATTCACAAAGGACGACCTGGAATACCTGGAAAGTACGGATTTTTTCAAACCTGAGTTTATCTCTTATCTGGAAAACTTTAGTTTCCATGGCGACATGCATGCCATGCCAGAAGGAACCGTCTTTTTTGAAGAAGAGCCTATCCTGGAAGTTACAGCTCCTCTTATAGAAGCGCAGGTCATTGAGACCTTTTTAATAAACTCTATCAATCTCCAGACCATGATCGCCACCAAAGCATCCCGATGTGTTCATGCCGCGGGACAGAGGAGCCTCGTTGATTTTTCCTTCAGGCGCACACAGGGAATCGATGCCTCCATAAAGGTGGCTAAAGCCAGCTATATAGCGGGTTTTCTCGGAACCAGTAATGTCCTGGCCGGAAAACAGTTAGGTATCCCGGTATACGGGACCATGGCACATTCGTTCGTTTCCAGTTTTGATAAGGAAATCAATGCCTTCAGGGCCTTTACACAGACATTCCCGGAAAATTCCATACTTCTGGTGGACACCTATGACTCCCTATCAGGCATTCTGAAAGCCGCCCAGGTGGGTAAAGAGATGGCTGGCCGGGGTGAACATCTTAAAGGCATACGTCTTGACAGTGGTGATATGGCCGGGATCAGCCGGAAGGCAAGGCGCATCCTTGACGGGAACGGATTAAAAAATTCCCTGATATTTGCAAGCGGTGCCTTTGATGAATACAAGATTCAAAAAATCCTTTCTCAAAAAGCAGCCATAGACTCTTTTGGAGTGGGCACAAAAATGGGCGTCTCATCAGATGCCCCTTATCTGGATATGGCTTATAAGATCGTGAAGTACAATGGTGAATCTGTGGTCAAATTAAGCCCCGAAAAAACATCCCTGACCTCGGATAAGCAGGTCTTCCGCTTTTTATCCTCTGAAAAGCTCTATGACCATGATGTCATCGCCTGCAGGGAAGAAGAACCGGATGGAGGAATTCCTCTGTTAGCGCCTGTCCTCACAGCCGGAAAAATCATTTATGACTCGCCGCCTCTTTCGGAAATACGAAATCATTTTAAGGAAAATTTCTCCCGGCTCCCTGAAAAATACAAGACCATCAACAAAGAAGGCCCCCTTTATCCGGTTAAAATCTCCGAAAAACTCCGGAAGCTCCAGAAAAAAACAATCGATAAGTATAAGAAAAAAGAAATCCTATAAATAAATATCAGAGCATTGAAATTAGGGATATGGCTGAAGCGACATTGAAGATTTAGCCTTCTGAGTGCTGAGTTTGAGGGAACTCGGCTAAGCCGAGTTGCGAGTATGTTTGACCCACGGACGGGGGGAGTTGCGCAGCAACCGAAAACACAGTGCGAAGAATGGCGTTAAAAATCTGAAGGGAGCACAAGCCATACCCTCATTCTTGTTATGTAAGATGTTGGGTTTTTATAGCTTGGACTGGATGATTTTGGTCACAGATCCCAGTGCTTTCCGGGCCTTTTTTTCCAGGGATTCGCACTTTTTTCTCATCTGGCCGCAGTAGTCAGCATCTTTGATACTCTTGAGATTGATCAGTACATTATAAATTCCGCCTTTAACTCCGGCAAAAGCGACTTCCGCACCTACTCCTACATCTGTGACAGAATTCGGGTTTCCGTTTTGAGCCACGATCTCGGCAGCCTCTATCGCCTGCAGGCACAGCTCAGATGTATTCAGGGGAACGGATACGGCTTTTTTAAGCCCCTCCTGCATGGCTTTCTGCCGCACTTCTTTCTCCTCCTCTGTTTTGGATGGAAGACGACGTGCTTCCATAAAAGCATTAAAGGCCTGTGTGTCTTCATCCACGGCTTTGATCAGTTGATTTTTAATCTCCTGGCACTTTTCTGCTGCTTCGTTTAAAATCTTATCCACATCCTGGGTCCCCCGCTTATTGGCTGTGAGATTACTGACCATAGAGCCAAGAGCGGCTCCCAAAGCACCAGCCAGAGCGGCGATGGAACCTCCTCCAGGCGCCGGTGATTCACGGGATACCTCATCTGCAAAATCAGTCACTTTCATCTCCACCAGTGCATCCTCAGGACTTTTAGGAAGCCCCAAAACCCTTTCTTCTATATTAAAATCAGCGGCATCTGTCAGCCCTAAAGATTGAACGGCCGTAGAAAGAATATCTCTCACCGGAACACCCTTGGAACGGTTCTGCTTTTCCAAGTAATATTTTCCGGTTTGAAGAAGAGCTTGATAAGGAACCATCCCAACTATCTCACTTCCCGTGACCACAAGCCCCCGCTTTACAGCCAGCCTCCTTGCTTCCTCCAGCACATCATGCATGGATGTGACTTTATAATCTGTCAAATTGATGGAAATCTGGGCCCTGTCATATTTGGGCACCATCCATCCGATAGATTTGCAGTGTTGGAATTTGCCCGGCTTTTTTACCGGCCTTCCCTCAGCCTTGCTGTGATCGATATCATGGAGTTTCAACAGTTCGACCAAATCGTAACTGTGAGCCTCCTTACAGTGCTCAATGGTCTCTTCCATGGTCTTCCCGATAAAATCACAGTTTCCGCAGGGATAACAGCCTTCTCTGTATCTCAGGATCTCTTCTCCCCAGAGATAAACAGGGTCTGTATTTCCTTTTCTGGCTGTCCGGCCCTTTTCCCTTAATTCAAATGCAATGTCCGTCGCAAATTTGGCTTCCCTGGTATTTAAATTTATGTTGTACGCTATGAGAAACTCCCTCACTCCAATAACAGTGGCCCCCGCCCTGGCGTTAAATTCAGCCGGCCCGAAATCCGGCTTCCACTGCGGCTTTTTTAATTTTTCGGGCAGCGCCTCATATTCTCCCTGTCTAATGAAGGCGAGGTTTTCTCTTTCAGGACTGGTAGCGGACTTTTCATAAAGATAGACCGGGATATGAAGCTCCTCTCCCACTCTTTGAGCTACTTTCCGTGATATCTCCACGCATTCTTCTTCAGTCACTCCATTGACAGGAACAAAAGGACACACATCCGTAGCTCCCATCCGGGGATGGGAACCGTGGTGGGTGGACATATCTATCACTTCCGCTGCTTTTTTTATGGAGTTGAATGCGGCTTCCTGCACAGCCTCCGGATCTCCGATAAAAGTAACGACCACACGGTTCATGTCAGGTCCAGGGTCCACATCCAGGAGTTTGGTGCCTTCTACCCTTTCGATTTCGTCTGTGATCTCCTTTATGATTTTCGTATCCCGCCCTTCCGAAAAATTAGGAACACATTCAATGATCTTTTCTTCCATTTCATTCTCCTCTTTAAAAGGGGATTACAAACCTGACCTATTCAAAAAATGGCAATGAGCCTTTCCTTTTTTACAAACTCCATCAACATAGCCAATACTCTATCTCATGTCAAGAGGGGTGGTTCCGATTCCAATGCGGTCTAAAATAATCACCCCCTCTTCACTCCGGTCAAAAACAAAGCATATCTTCTTTAAAAGAGCCGGCTCAAACTCCGGAAAAGCATCTGGAAAGCGGGAAAGAGGAAGCTCGAATACCTGCAGCGTTGGTTCATAGGCTTTTCCGTATATCTTGCTTTCCTTGCTCATTTTCGTAAACCGGGACTTTAAAACGGGCGGTATGTTTCTGAATTCTGAAAGCTGAACCCGCGCTGCGTTCCCTCGAGAATCCACAAGCTCCACACTCATATCAAGGAGTTCTTCTTCCTTTTCATCTTCCTTGTTCTTTTTCTCTTTCTTTTTCTCTTTTTTATCCGGGTTTTCTTCGCTTTTTTCTTCTTCTTCCTCCTCGGGTTCTGGAGGCTTTTCATCCGCAGGAGCCAGAGAGAATATCAGAAGGGACTGATCACTTACATTCAATTTTTCAACACTTTCTTCGGACAGCTCAATGGAATAAACAGGCTGGTCCTCCGTGTTTCTCCATCCCACAAAAACAACATTGTTCTCTTTATTCCCTCTTCTCCTGAATCCAAGATTCTCTTCCCTCCATACCGCCAGATTTCGGCCGGAAATGTGGCTGCCTTCTAAGGAAGCGGTTGTGACCTCAACATCCTCTTCAAAATGAGCAATGGGACTAAAATGAGAGTCTTCAAACCGGTTTATATAAATATCTTCCGGAAGCCACCCTTTGACACACCGGTAATCACGGAACATTGGGAGATACCCTTTTTTATCCATTAAATCGGCTTCGAGGAACGCCGTAAAATAAACAAGAGCTATCTTTCTCTGCTTTTCTCCAGACAGTAAAGCCCTGCGGTTCAATATCAATCCTTGGGGCATTCCCCAGTCACTGTTTCCCCAGACCGTGTTGAACTGTCCGTGATTGGAACGGTATGAATAGAGATAGGCTTTAAACCAGTAATGATCATCCGTAAAAGTAACTCTATTGTACTGACGGGCCCCGGAAAAGGACGACACATCCGCATCGTGAGCCCCCTGAACAGTCAGATAATTTACATTTTCCAGAGGAGTAGGCTGTCCGGCCGGCTTATACTGGCCGTCACTGGGAGCAATGGCAATGATGGCTTTTATATTGAAATCAAAGTCAAACGCTATTGTGGCATCGTCCGGATAATGGGAAAGCCGGTTAAAGGAACCGGCTATGGCCGCAGCTTCCCCTCCCCGCGAGTGACCGATCAACCCGATCCTGTCCATATCAACGAGGGAATAAAATGGATTTTCTTCACTCCGGCTCCACTCACGCCAGAGCTTTAAATGCTGGAGAAGCATCCAGCCTCTTCCGTCATTTTCAGTCTTTAAAGAACCGAAGAAATGCCCGTTGAAAAAATTCTCATCCACTGATACAAAAATAAAACCTCTGCTCGCTAGGTGCTCACCCAAATAAGCATAACCCGGGTCTGAATAATCAGCCATATTGTGGTTTCCGTGTACGCAGAGGACCAGAGGGAAAGGGCCCTGCCCCGAGGGATACCAGACTCGTCCGTTCCTTGGGAATTTCTCAAAATCAAATCCCCAAAACCAATGCCTGAGCTTCATCAGCCATCCTTTGCTTCCTTTGACAAATGCGGAAGCATCCACGGATTCGGTTTTTATACCGACTTTCTCACCGAACTCAGGCCTTTTTTTGTCTGTTCCACTCCCATAAGTCACGTATTCGATTTCATAAGGGCCGTGTAAAGATGGATCCGGCATGTCCAGAGGTTTGACTCCAGAATCAGGAGCCCTGGCTTCGACCAGATGGTCCGTGCTTCCCGAATCAAAAAGCCAGAGAACGACTAAGACATTTATTCCCACCGATACAATCAGGGCTGTGAGAATGAAGATTTTTTTTACTCTCGAATGCTGGCCGAACTTTTTCTTGAAAATATGGGCCAGAGCCCCTCCCAGAAGAGCCCACGAAAATCCCAGAACAAGGCCTATTAGGAGTTTCTGTTGAAACGGAAACTGCTTTATGTAATAGATGAAAACAATCAGCAAAGCCGTTCCTAAAAGGGTGATAAACCGCGGGACTGCGAACAGGAACTTAAGAAAAAGAACGATCAACAAGGCCATGATGGCTGCGGCAATCAAATAAAAAAGAATCCCGCCTGCAGGATTTAATATCCCCGGAAGGCCAGGGCGGATAAAAAAGCCGTTTGTCACCGCCACAATAATGATCAGCACCAGCAAGGCCAGGGCAGAACCTTTTTTTACTTCCGGTGATGGTTTGGCTTTTTCCCAGTTTCTTAAAATCCATCCTGTGATTTTTTTCCAGAGGTTTGTTTTCTTCTTATTCAAAACAGACTCCTTGAAAAATTTTATATGCTTTTTGCTCTAGGAAGAAAAATATTCCTCCATCCGGTCAAAGGCTTTATGGATCTCCTCCTCGGGAACGCAAAAAGACATTCTTATATGCCCTTCCCCTTTAAACGCAATACCGGGCGTGGTGGAAACACGGGCTTTCTGCAGCAGATCAATGGCAAACGTGCGGGAATCCTGATCCTGCGGGCGGATCATTCTGGGAAACATAAGATAAGATCCTCTGGGTTTCTGATAGGTGAACACATGCTCCAGCTGGTCCAGCCGGGAACACATGAGATTTCTGGTTTTCAGATAATGAGAGTGAAACCGGTCAATACAGTCCTGGGGTCCGCGCAGAGCCTCAAGCGCAGCATACTGGGACACCACAGGAGCACAGATGCACAGCGGAATGTGTGCTTTTTTTATCTGGGCTATCCAATCTCTGGAAGCATGTAAATAGCCCACACGCCATCCTGTCATGGCATAAGTTTTTGTGAACGTAAACGTACTGATCACACGGTCTTTAATGCCCTCGATAGAACCAATGCTGAAGTGCTTTATTCCATCGAATGTGAAATATTCATAAGCTTCGTCAGTGATAATAATCAAGTTGTTTCTCTCTGCAATGTCTGCTATGGAGCGCAGCTCCTCCTCACTATATACAGCCCCGGTCGGATTATTGGGCGAGCTGAAAACTATGGCCTTGGTCTTAGTCGTTACAGCATCCTGGAGTTGGTCAAGGTCCAGCTTGAAGCCCTGGTCTTCGATCGTGGGAATGAGAACCGGTTTCCCGGAAGCCAGTTCAACCTGCCGTATATGAGTGGAATATCCGGGCACAGGAATAATGACCTCATCCCCCGGATCCACCGCGGTCATGACCGCTGCAGACAATCCTTCGATTGCTCCGACCGTAACGAGGATCTCAGAAGGATCTGCTGAAATATGATTATCCCGCTGGAGCTTGCGGGTTATTTCCACACGCAGTTCCTCAAATCCCGCTGTCTCGGAATAACCGCCTGTCAATCCCCTGAGGATGGCTTCCGAGGCGGCGCGGTTTATATGGTCGGGAGTGCCTGATGTGGGCTTGGCCCAGGATAAAAAAGCAACATCCTCTATCTTTTTAGATAATGCGGTCATTTCATGTATGGCTGATTTGGGAATGGATGCCACTTTCTTCGATATAAAATTCTCTATGGACATGATAACTCCTTTTTTTAAAATAACTTAGTCCGGAATATAATCGTCTTTGTATTCAGAACCAACACATGAAAATTATATACTCTTAAGGATGAAAATCAAACCGGAATTGAAAAATCCCCGGAATCCTGAAAATTAAAAACGAACCTTTTGATCCTTCATTGCGTTATTAAATATAAAGTGACATTTCTATGCTTTATACAAAAATGTCTATCAGGAGGAAAAAATGTCCATTATTTCACGTATAATGCGTGCAGCCGTTTTATCCATTGCTGTTGCTGCTTTAATGACAGCTGGATTCGCTTTTGCCAGTATTGACGACTCTATCCAAAAATCATTTACAGTTGAACAAGGCGGAACTTTGAATGTTGATACGGACACCGGATCTATTGAAGTGCGGGGGGCCAGCGGACGCACTGTAGAGATCGAAGTGCTCAGAAAGGTCAGAACAGATAACAAGAAAAAAGCCCAGGAAATCCTGGATAACTTTCAAATTGACTTTGAAAAAAGAGGAAACGATGTCTACATTACAGGAGAAAGAAAAAGAAAAGACAATTTGTGGGATAGCCTGTGGAACCGTCTGTCCCTTAAATATATCATCCATGTGCCTGAAATATACAATGTCGAACTCAGAACAAGCGGAGGCAGCATATCTGTTGAAGTCCTGGAAGGAGAAGTCAATGTGAGAACATCCGGAGGAAGCCTTATACTGGATGACATAACCGGACCGGTTTGGGGCAAAACCTCGGGCGGCGGTATTCGTGTCGGAAACGTGGACGGAGATGTGGATGTGGACACTTCCGGAGGTTCGATAAAAATCATTCGTGCCCTGGGAACGGTAAAAGCCCATACTTCCGGGGGAGGAATTACCGTAGAGGAAGTCATGGGGACAATTAACGCGCACACATCAGGCGGTTCGGTTAAAGCCCATATATCCCGGCAGCCGGATTCCGACTGCCGGCTGACCACTTCCGGAGGAAGCATAACCGTTTATCTGGAACGCGACATCTCTGTAGATCTGGATGCAAGCACTAGCGGCGGCAGCGTCTATACGGATTTTCCTGTTACTATCAGAGGAAAAATCAATCCGAGGAAACTCAATGCCAAAATCAATGGAGGCGGCCCCCTTCTCTATCTCCATACTTCAGGCGGCAGTATTCACATCAAAGAATTTTAACAGGCTGTTTTAACCGATCCTCTATTATCTGCACATGTGATCTCTATATTTTACTTTGTTCCGAAGGGGATGGTAGCGCTACGGGGATTCGAACCCCGGTTTGATGGCTGAGAACCACCCGTCCTAGTCCCCTAGACGATAGCGCCACAAACAGGAACAGAAAAATAGCAGATTTATCCGTCTATGTCAATGAGGGAGTGCTTGTTTTATCATCGAGAGGGGTGAGATTATGACTTCCAATTTCACCCTTTAAATCCTCTAATAAGATGATTGACGCAGAGCTTCACTCATGACATCATAGTGGCAACTCATAATTATTCCCGACCATTGAGGAGGGCCTTACCAAGGCATTTCAAAGAATCTCAACGAGGATTCCTCTCATGGGGCCCTCCTCTATAAATCATTCAGAAAAAGAGAAAAAGGGCCCGTTATATAACCACGATATATGGGGCTTTGATTTTTTTAATACCATATATTGAATGTTGTGTCAAACGATTTTTTATCAGAGCTTGATTTTTTTCTATCAAATCCAATGTATATCGAGTCATGTCTGAACTCAGTATCTGTCAAAGAATGGGACTTCTCGTTTTTGATAATATTGCCTCTTGACATAATGAATGTTTATGTCTATTATATGTTTTATTCATATAGATGACAATAGATTTATCGAATTTACTGGAGGTAATAGATGTGTCATCATGACTCTCATGATTCAAACCATAACTGCTGCAGTCCTCCCTCTGGCCGAATACGGGGTTTTATTCAGCCCTGGCTTCTGCTGCTTCTGTCAGAAGAAGCAGCTCATGGATACCAGTTGACTGACAAACTCAACCGAAATGAAGACACTAAAGGCATAGACCCGGGATTTCTTTACCGGACGCTGCGGCAGTTCGAAGAGGATGGGCTGGTCAAGTCTTCCTGGGATACAGAGGGATCCGGCCCGGCCCGGCGGATTTATGAAATCACCCCAGACGGCGTTGAATTCCTGCATGCCTGGGCTGAGCACATCCAGAATACCCGGAAACGGCTGGGACGCTTTCTAAAAGCTTACTCCTCCCGTTTTAAACCGCATGAAACTTAATTAGAAGAAGATAAAAATGTGTATGAATCACGAATTTCATCATCAAGGTTCCGGCCGCTGTTGTTGTCAACCCGGCAGGTCCCAAAAAGGCTTGTTCCAGAGGCGTTTTTCAACCCGTCAAGAGCGAATCGCCCGGCTCGAGGAATACCTCAAAGACCTTCAGGCGGAAGCCACGGCCGTTGAAGAGCATCTCGACAGGATAAAGTCCGGCAAGCAAACAATAAAAACACAATGAAATCAGCTGTTATTTTGATCAATGCCCTCGCTGTAGTGTTTTTGGTTTTTGCCTTCTTCAAAGATAGAGAAAAAACCCGCAGGTCAATCATTGTTGCTGCCCGGTCTTTCCTGAGAATCCTTCCTCTTGTTCTCATGATAATCGTTATTGTCGGACTTTTCTCCTCTTTCATTCCTCCCTCTGAGATCATGAAGTTCATCGGAGCGCAAGCTGGATGGTCAGGCATTCTGGCTATTGCAGCTCTTGGCGCAGTACTCCATATCCCGGCCCTGGTTTCTTATCCCTTAGCCGCCGCTCTTCTTCAGAGCGGAGCCACCATCGCCCCAGTGGCTGCCTTTATCACCACTTTGACCATGGTAGGCATAATCACACTGCCCCTGGAAATAAAAGAACTCGGGATCAAACTCACGATTCTTCGAAACAGCCTCAGCTTCATTCTAGCTGTTACCATCGCTCTCATCATGGGGATGATTCTATGAATATTCAGAATATGGAAAAAACCAGAAAACAAAATTCTTCCTCAATAAAAATCTTTAGAGACTACCTGATTTTTGGGGCAGCTCTAGCTGCCGGCGGTGTCCTTCTCTTAATATTTCCTGATAAAAAAGAAGCAGCCGTCACAACCGCCTGGAGTTATATGAGGGAAATGATGGCTGTCCTTCCAGCTGTAATGATCATTATGGGGCTCTTCAGCGTATTCATCTCCAAAGAGCAGGTGGTCAAGTATTTGGGGAAAGCCTCCGGAGTTAAAGGGCCGCTTTTAGCCATATTCTTCGGGGCTCTGCCCACAGGTCCTCTTTACATTGCTTTTCCTCTGGCTTCCGCACTTATTAAAAAAGGAGCCCGAATTTCTAATGTGGTTGTTTTTATTTCTGCCTGGGCCTGCATTAAAATCCCTCAGGAGCTGGTGGAGCTTCAGTTCCTTGGATTCAAATTTATGGGCACGAGGCTTCTTTTAACTATTTTCTTTGTTATTCTCATGGGGCTGCTTATAGAGCAATTAGCGTTTCAAAAAAAACAAAAACAGGTTCACACCCGATAAGGAGAAATGAAAAATGAAAGCATTCGATCTCTCTCAAATAAAAGCTTTTCCATACGAAAAAAGGGAAAAGAATGTTTTATTCCAAACAGAAGAATTCAAAACCCGAATAATTGAACTGCCTCCCGGGGGGAAAATGCCTCCCTGCAAGATGTCAGAATATGTTGTTTTCATTGTTTTGGAGGGAGAAGCGACAATTGAGGTGAACTCAGAAAAAAAGGATTTTAAAGAGATGCACTGCCTTATTACTGAACCGGCCACTCTGTCCATGCAAACCCAAAAGGGCGTCCGGATCCTTGGACTGCAGATTACAGCAACCCCTGCATCAGCTTCTTAATTTTTGAATAATCCAGGTTAACTTTATTTTTTCATGCGAAAATTCTCTTTGAGACAAATTTCCAGGTTTTTTCTGTCTTCCTCAAATTCCGCTGAATCAAAAAAATTTTCCTTTGATATTTGGTCTAATATTTTTTTGAAAATTTCTTTTGTTTTTTTGGGAATCTGATAATTGATCCATTTGCCATCCCGTTTATCCTCCACCAGACCCGCTTCTCGCAGGACCCGGAGCTGATGGGAGATGCGGGACTGTTCCATTTTCAGGATAAAGACGAGCTCGCATACGCATAATTTTCTTTTTAAAAGGAGATGGAGAATACGGAGTCTGGTCGGATCTGAAAGGGCTTTGAAAATTTTTATGTCGTTCCTCATAATAACCACTTTACAGTATTTATTTATTCTAAAATTTCTCCACTCATTCGTCAATTCTTTTAACAGGACTTGTTCTGTAAGAACCAAATAAACTTGACAAGAATGACTTTCGATGATATGAATATATGTTCATATTTAATTATGGGATTAGAGGCCTAAGAATTTACGGAGATATGTAGCCATGAAAGACAGATGGATTTTCCTCATTTTTCTCATCGCTTTTCTGGCCTCTTACTTCATCCCCTTTCAGCAGCCCACTGTTCAGAATGCAATCAGCGAGGCTTTCTTGCTGCTTCAGGAATATGCCCGGGAACATGTTCTGCTGTGTCTGATCCCAGCATTTTTTATAGCAGGCGCCATTTCAGTTTTTGTCAGCAAAGCCTCTGTTATCAAATACTTTGGAGCTAAAGCCAAAAAAATCGTTTCTTACTCTATAGCTTCTGTCTCCGGAACCATTCTGGCCGTCTGCTCCTGCACGGTTCTTCCCCTTTTTGCAGGAATTTACTCCAGAGGAGCGGGCATAGGCCCGGCAACTGCTTTTCTGTATTCAGGACCGGCTATCAATGTATTAGCCATAATCCTTACTGCCAAAGTCCTGGGATACAAACTAGGATTAGCCCGGGCGATAGGTGCGGTTGTGTTTGCGGTTGTGATCGGACTCCTTATGCATCTTTTATTCAGCAAAGAGGAAGAAAAGAACAGAGAACAATCAGAATTTATGGAAGAAGAAGAAAAAGAAACCCGGCCTTTTTGGAAAACAATTCTTTATTTTGCGGTGATGGTGGGAATTCTGGTGTTCATAAACTGGGGAAAATCAAGCCCGGAGCTCAAAGTCTGGCACCTTATCTATCAAGCAAAATGGTATATCGGTGCAGTGCTTCTGGCTGTTCTTGCCTGGATGATTATCAGATGGTTCAGGAAAGAAGAACTAAAAGAATGGACCTTTTCCACCTGGGTTTTTGCCAAACAGATCTTTCCCCTTTTGTTTGCCGGCGTCTTAGCCTCCGGCTTTTTACTGGGAAGGCCGGGTCATGAAGGCATAATCCCCAGTAATTGGGTGGCTCAGCTTGTGGGCGGAAACAGCCTGGGGGCGAATCTTTTTGCCTCTGTGGCAGGAGCCTTGATGTACTTTGCTACTTTAACAGAAGTGCCCATTCTTCAAGGACTTTTAGGGGCGGGTATGGGGCAGGGGCCGGCCCTGGCTCTTCTTCTCGCCGGTCCTGCTTTATCACTTCCCAACATGCTTGTCATAAGAAGTATTATCGGGACAAAAAAGACGCTTGCCTATATTACGCTTGTGGTCATTATGGCGACTATAACGGGAATGATTTATGGACATTTTTTTTCATGAAAATATTAAATTTAATTCCTCATAAACCAAATAAACTAAAGAAACTATATTAACTTTTATTTCGGAGGTGAAAAATATGGAAATAAGGATTTTAGGACCGGGTTGTCCGAGGTGCAGAGAAGTGGAAAAAAGAACGATCAACGCCCTTGCCGAACTTAATGTCGGCGCCGACGTTCAGAAAGTCACTGACATCAAAAAAATTTCCGAGTACAAGATTTTCGCTACTCCCGGGTTGGTCATCAACGGAAAAATCAAAGCATCCGGCCGCATACCCTCTCCGGAAGAAATCAAAAAGTGGATACAGAAAGAGATGTGAGTTATAAGATCCACAGTGAAAGGGTAAATGTGATAGGCTGCCAGTGCTCCAACATCCCAACAAATCTTAAAATCATTCGCGTCGGTGACAGCGAAGTCGATCTTCTCGACCTGAAAAGAAATCTGTCCTGTTTGCCTGTACTCATAATTCGGCTCGCTCTCAAATGGCAGAAAGGCTGCTTTTTTACCATAGAGGCGAGCTGATGTGAAATTCAGGTATGGCCTGTGCTTCATTCCAGGGGAATTAAGGACAAAAAGAATGCCGGGGGCGGGACTCGAACCCGCACAGAGGAAACCTCCGAGGGATTTTAAGTCCCTTGCGTCTACCAATTCCGCCACCCCGGCAGTTTAGTGAAATCGATTATATCACAACAAAAATTCCTCAACAAGACAAGTATTTTCACCCGGGAAAAGAAAGTATTGGAATGCAACAACCGCCGCTTATTCGACGGTTACGCTTTTTGCCAGGTTCCGGGGCTGGTCCACATCAGCGCCCCTTGCTGCGGCAATATAATAGGCAAAAAGCTGCATCGGAACAGCCGTAAGAAAGGGAGAGAAAAGCTCGTGAATATCAGGAATGCGTATAACCTTATCCACACTTTTCGCTATCTCTTTGTCGCTTCTGAAAGCCACTGCAGTAACCGTGCCCAGCCTGGCTTTTACTTCGAACACATTGCTCAACACCTTGTCAAAGACCCTGTCTTTGGGCGCGATCACCATAGTCGGCATCTTTTCATCAATAAGGGCAATAGGGCCGTGCTTCATCTCGCCGCCCGGATACCCTTCGGCATGGACATAGGAAATCTCTTTTAACTTCAAAGCTCCCTCCAGAGCAATGGGATAGCTCACCCATCGCCCCAGATAAAGGAAGTGGGAATAAGACAAAAAATCCAGAGCAAGAAGCTCCACTGCTTCAGCTGCGTTTAAAATGATCTCCAATTTATGAGGGACTCGCTGGAGTTCCTTTATATAGGCTATGCTTTTTTCCCTACTAAGCACCCCTTTAATTTGAGCTGTATAAAGAGCGAAAAGGGCCAGCACAGACATCTGGGCGGAAAAGGTCTTTGTGGCAGCCACTCCGATTTCAGGTCCGGCATGGGTCAACAGAACTCCTTTGGACTCTCTTGTCAGAGAAGAGCTGTCCGCATTGCATAAGGCCAGAGTCAGTAAATCCTTCTTTTTGACCGCCTTTAAAGCGGCCAGTGTGTCGGCTGTTTCTCCGCTCTGGGAAATAAAAATATAAAGCGCCTTCTCGTCCGGTATGAAATCCCTGTATCTGTACTCGGAGGCATACTCGACATCAACCGGTATCCGGGCTAAAGTCTCGATAAAATACTTACCGACCAGGCCCGAATGAAAAGATGTGCCGCACGCAATGATGACGGCCCGGGAGATTCTTTTTATATCATTTTCAGCGATCCCCATTTCATCCAAATATATGCTTCCCGTATCAAGCGACATCCTTCCCTTGAACGTATCCCTAATAACCTGGGGCTGCTCAAAAATCTCTTTGAGCATGAAATGCTTATAACCGCCTTTTTCGATCATAACCGGATTCCATGCAACATGCTCGATTTCTTTCTTTACAGACCTTCCTGAAAATGTTTTGAACGTGACTCCATCCGGCCGCACAACAGCGATTTCCCTGTCCTGAAGAAAAACAACATCCCTCGTATAACTGAGCAGAGGATTGATATCCGAAGAAATGAAATATTCATCTCTGCCGATTCCAATGACAGCCGGAGGGCCTTGTCTCGCCACAACGATTTTTCCCCTGTCCTTGGCTGAAACTGCAGCCACCGCAAAAGCACCTTCCATCTCACGTACAGCCTGCCTTACCGCCTCTTCCAGATTCCCTTTAAAATGCTGCTCGATCAAATGGGGGATGACCTCTGTATCTGTCTCGGTCTTGAAGGTATGGCCCTGGTTGGCCAGCTTTTCCTTCAGACTGACATAATTTTCAATTATTCCATTGTGAACCACCACGATATCTCCATGGCAGTCCTGATGGGGGTGTGCGTTTTCCTCTGAAGGTCTCCCATGTGTCGCCCAGCGGGTATGGCCGACTCCGTAATCTCCTTTGATAGGAGACGATTTGAGTTCCTTTTCCAAAAAGGTTATTTTCCCCTTTACCCTCTTTCTTATGATACGGTCTCCCCTGACAATGGCCATCCCTGCTGAATCATAACCCCTGTATTCCAGCTTTTTGAGCCCGTCCAAAAGCACGGAAACCGTGTCTTTATTTCCTATATATCCGATGATTCCGCACACTAGTCTTTCCTTCTTTTTCTGCCCCAATCTTTTCTCTGTTTTTGAGGGCTCCTTGAAACAGCCAAGGAATAAGGCGGCACATCTTTGGTTATGGTCGAGCCGGCTCCGATATAAGCGTTTTTCCCGATTTTGACCGGAGCTACCAATTCCACTCCGGATCCTATAAACGCCCCGTCTTCTATCACAGTCCTGTGTTTTTTCTTCCCATCATAATTACATGTAATGGTCCCTGCACCGATATTAACCTCTTTTCCCACAATAGAATCTCCCAAATAAGAGAGATGTCCTGCTTTGGATTTTTCCCCGAACACGGTTTTTTTCATCTCCACGAAATTTCCCACTTTCGAACCTTTTTTGAGGACTGTCTCAGGCCTCAGGTGTGCAAAGGGCCCTACTTTGACATGGTCTTCTATGAGGCTTTCTTGGATCACAGTGGAACTCAATATTTTCACCCCGTCACCTATGTGCGAGTCCATGATATGAACCGAAGGGGAAAGAACGCATTCTTTTCCGATGACTGTCTTCCCTTCGATCACAACGGACGGATAAACCACCGAATCCATGCCGATCTTCACATCTTCGCCTATCCATGTGGATTCCGGGTCATAAAAAGTAATCCCTTCCTCAGCCAGCATCTTTATCTTCCTTAAACGGAGTTTCCTTGCGGCAGAGGCCAATTCAAATCGGTCATTAACCCCCACGATCTCTTCCGGACTTTCGGTTTGAAAAACTCCTACCCTGCTTCCTTTTTGTGAGAGGATCTCCACCGCATCTGTCAGGTAGTACTCTCCTTTTTTATTATCATTTGAAATTGCCGGCAGTGTCTTGAGCAAGGCCCCTGCGTTGAAAACATAAATCCCCACATTGGCCTCTTTTATTTTTTTCTGCTCCGGGGTGGCTTCTCTCTCCTCAACGATTTTGACCTTGCCTTCTTTATCGAAGATGAGCCTTCCGAAACCGGTAGGGTTTTCCATCTCCGCTGACATAAACGTCAAATCATTTTTCTCTCTTTTATGCTTTCCCACCAAAGCCTTCAACGTCTCGGCCCTTAGAAGAGGAAGGTCACCATTAATGATAAGGATATCTTTATCCAAATCGGTTTTTATAGCGTCTTTTGCCGCGAGGACGGCGTTCGCGGTTCCCAACTGCTCGGCTTGATGGACAAACGCCACATCTTTCCGATTGATCTCTCTTTTTACCTCTTCTTTTTGACAGCCCACAACCACATAGACCTTCTCCGGGTCCAATCCGGAAACAGACTCTAAAATCCAACTCAGCATAGGCTTCCCCATCAACTCGTGGAGCACTTTGACACGATGGGACTTAAACCTGGTCCCTTTGCCGGCTGCAAGGACCAATATGCACAGAGAATCCATGACCTTTATTCATCAAATATACTGCTAAATTCCTCATCTTCCATAAATTCGCTGAAATCAGCTTCATTTTGGGCCAAGATAGCATAGAATTTATCCAGGCTGACAGCCTTTCTCAAGTTTGCCATACATTTTTCCTTTTCTCCCATAAGACAAAAGGCATTGGCAATGCCATAATAAATCTTTCCCTGGTTGGGTTTTTTTTTATTGGCTTTCTGAAAAAAATCTATGGCTTCTTCATACCGCCCCTGATTCAAACGAAATATTCCTTGCTGGTAATAATCTTCAAAGGATTTAAGAGGTATCGAGTCCTTTGTCTCTCTCTGCTTGATAATCTCCAGGTAGATTTTTGCCCTGTCTAACAGTTCTTTTTCTTCGCTGTGACTCTTGACGAAATCTTTAAGGGACTGTTTGGCTTTATCAAGATCATCCTTATGAAAGTATTTCATCGCACTGCCGAAAGATGACAAAGCCTTTTCGTAATCATTCTTGGAAGTTTGTTTTTTCTCCGTATTCAATTTTTGACTCCATTTTGAAGTTAAACTTTGATTTTAAACATTTTATCTCATGAACTCATATTTTACAAGTGAGTAAGGGTTAAGGCAGATGGTTTATCAAGCTTGCTGTGTATCCAGCACCAAAACCGTTGTCTATGTTGACAACAGCAACCCCTCCCGGACAAGAATTCAGCATAGCAAGAAGCGCTGCTATTCCTTTCAGGCTGGCTCCGTACCCCACACTTGTGGGAACGGCAATAATGGGTCTGCATGTCATGCCCGCTATCACACTGGGCAAAGCCCCTTCCATTCCCGCAACAACGATAATGACCCGGGCATCCTTTATTTTATGGTATTCACCGAACAACCGGTGAATCCCTGCGACTCCAACATCATATATTCTATACACTTCATTCCCCAGGACTTCACAGGTAACAGCTGCTTCCTCTGCAATGGGAATATCTGACGTGCCGGCCGTGACAACAGCGATCTTCCCATTCCCCGGGACAGCGCCCTCAGCTTTGACGTACATAAGGCCTGCGGAGGGATGATACTTCAACTCCGGTATTTCCTTTTTTACACTTTTATATGTCTCTTTACCGACTTTAGTGACCAGAAGGCTGCTTCCTTTTTTTATGATCTGTTTTGAAATATCCCTTATCTGGCTTGCGCTTTTCCCTATCCCCAAAACCACCTCTGGTGCCCCTTTTCTCAGCTCCCTGTGATGGTCTACCTTTGCAAAAGCAAGGTCCTGATACGGATAATCCTTGAGCTTCTCCAAAGCCGCCTCTGTGGTGAGGCTTCCTTTTGCCACTTTTCCCAGTATTTGCTTCAAATATGACTTCATTTTTTTCTGATTTTAACATAAAACCGGATGAATTTATATGAATATTCATTATGGATTTTAAATCCGGTGTGTATTAGAATGATTAACCTGGATTATGTTCAAGAAAACGATTCGCAAACAAGTCCATCTAAACGGCACAGGAGTGCATTCAGGCAAGGATGTCAACCTCTGGATCTGCCCTTCAGAATCAGGGAAAATCCTCTTTCAAAGAAAAGACAGAGGGGATGCTTCTGTGGGGCTTGATATCGAAAAAATACAGGCTATGCACAGTTCATCTCTCATATGCGGAGATATGAAAATAAGGACCATCGAACATCTCATGGCCGTCTTGTTTGTATTTGGAATCAACAGCGTCCTTATAAAACTAGATGAAGAGGAACTGCCTTTTTTTGACGGAAGCGCTTTGGCTTTTTGTGATGCCTTAGAGAGAGCAGGGGCCAGAACACTCAGTATGGAAAAGAAATCAATATCCATAAAAAAACCATTTCTGATCAAAGAAGACAACGCCTCTATCCACGGCACACCCGGCGATGGTTTTAAAATAACCTATATCATAGAATATGACCACCCCTGTATAGGAAGGCAGGAACTAAGCTTAAAAATAAACCGGGATACATTCCGAAAAGAGATCGCTCCGGCCAGGACTTTTGGATTCTTAAAAGATGCGGAAAAGCTTAGAGAAAAGAAACTGGCTTTAGGAAGCTCTTTGGACAATACTATCGTTCTTGACGACGAAAAGATCGTAAACGGACCTTTAAGATTTCAAGACGAATTCGTAAGGCACAAAATACTCGATTTCATTGGCGACCTCTCTCTTTTGGATGGCAGATTATCCGGTTATTTCAAAGCAGAAAAAGCAGGCCACAGCCTTCATTTAAAAGCCGTCCGTTTCCTTACGGAAAACAAAGAATTCTGTGAAATCGCATAATACAGTGATATCATCTGATAATCTATCTTATGAACCTTGACATTACAGACAACCAAACCTATATTTTATTAGACTTGTATGGTGAACAAGTCAAGGTTAAAGAGAGCTTAATGAAATTCAGGTGTGGACGTGGCGACATTGAAGATTTAGCCTTCGGAGTACTGTTTTTGAGTGAACTCGGCAAAGCCGAGCTGCGAGCATATCTGACCCACGGACGGGTGGAGTTGCGCAGCAGCCGAGAACACAGTGCGAAGAATGGTGTTAATAATCTTTAGCGAGCACAAGCCATATCTGAATTTCAGATCGGCTTGCCTGAAAGGTAAAAAATGGCGATTAAAATTAAAGAAAAAAACAAACAAAAACATTTCAGTTGCCATCTTTATAAAAAGCATGTATATCCTTGATAGCAAAAAGAAAAAATGCTCATCGCCATTTTTTTATGAATAAGTCAGGTTAGACAATTGAGAAGGGAAAAAATCTGTATATAAATGGACGCGGTTGAACAAATAAAACAAAGAGCCAGTATAGTTGAAATAGCTTCTCAGTATACGAGCTTAAAAAAGAGAGGAAGCCGGTTTATAGGTCTCTGTCCGTTCCATTCAGAAAAAACTCCGTCTTTTACGGTCGACGAAGACAAACAGCTTTACCACTGCTTTGGCTGCGGTGCCGGCGGAGACATATTCACTCTTATCATGGAAAAAGAAAGCCTCAGTTTTTCGGAATCTGTCCGCTATCTCGCCGAAAAATATAATATAGAACTTCCCAAACAAAAAAGACTGTCACCTAAAGCTCAAAGCATCAAGGAAAAGCTCCTGAAAATCACAGGCGATGCCCTGGCCTTTTATAAAAAGAACCTATTCAACACAAGGGAAGGTAAAAGAGCTCTCGAATACTTAGAAAAAAGAAAGATCTCCAAAGATACCATCGATAAATTTAAAATAGGTTATGCTCAAAACTCATGGGATTCTTTAGTGAAATACTTTCAACAAAAAAACACGGACATAAAACTTGTGGAAAAAACAGGATTGGTGATGCGCAGAAAAGACGGGCAGAGTTTTTATGACAGATTCAGGGGAAGAATCATGTTCCCCATACTGGACGTTTCAGGGAAGGCTGTTGCATTCGGCGGGCGTACACTTTTTAATGATAAACCAAAATATCTGAACTCCCCTGATTCCCCTATATACACAAAGGGACAGGTCCTCTATGGTTTGAATTTTTCCAAGGAATCCATAAGAGAGAGCAAACAGATGATTCTCGTTGAAGGTTATACGGATTTTCTCTCCTTGTATCAAAGAGGGGTCACCAATGTTGCCGCTTCTTTAGGAACGAGCCTGACCGAAAACCAGGCTGCTTTGGCATCCCGGTTTACACGGAATATAGCCATAGCCTATGACCCTGACGATGCCGGGAAAAAAGCCGCATGCAGGGCTGTTTCTCTCTGTTTTGCTCAGGGGATAAGAACGCAAGTCATGTGTTTTCCCAAAGGCCAGGATCCTGATAATTACATAACAAAAAACGGTTCTGAAAAATTCAAATCCCTCTTTAGGAAAAGTCCTTCCGGCCTTCAATTCCTTATCAAGGACTACACAAAAGATAAAAACCTTGACAATCCTGAAAACAAAGCAGAAGTCGTCCGGCACATATGGGAAAACATAAAAAACATACCTGATTCCCTTGTTCTGAGTGAATACATAAAAAAAACAAGCGAATATCTATCCATAGACGAACAGGAGTTGAGGAAAATTATAAAGGAAAAATATGCGGACACCGGCAAGAGTCAAATAATCAGAATCCTTAACGCTGAAAAAAGACTTCTCCAGATCCTATTCAATAACGGAGAGATTGCCATAAAATTATTTGAAAATATAGAGGAAGAAGATTATAAAGGCCTGAAAAGCGAACCCATATTCCAGATACTTTCTGAATTTTTCAAAAAAGGACAATCCCCTACCAGCTCTAAAATCAATGAACTAAAAGAAAAGATCGATCCATCTCTTTTCAGCGCGCTCACAGAAATCCTGGTAGAGGAAGCCCCCTCCCCCAGCCTTGCGGAAGCTGAGGACTGCCTCTCGACCTTAAGACAGGTCGTTCTTTCAATGCGTGTCAAAGAACTCCAATACAGGCTTAAAAAGATGGAAAAAAGGGAAAATAAAGATACTATTGTCAAGGAGATAGATAATTTACAAAAAAGAATATGCGCACTTTCACTCAACAATGAAAAAACGTGACAGTATACCGTGACAGGAGAACAAATTGACTGATAACAAAAAGGAATATAAGGATGAAATCACAGAGCTGATCTCAAAAGGAAGGGAAAAAGGGTATCTTCTTTTTGAAGAAATCGATGACGTTTTCCAAGACAAATCAAGAGCAAATAAAAAATTCAACGAATTTGTTAATTCCCTGGATGGATTCGGTGTAAAAATTCTCGAAAAACGCAGAAAAAAACCGCCTAAAAGAAAAAAAAGCGAAATCCTGTCCATAGAAGACCTCGAAGGAACAACCGATCCGGTTAAACTTTATTTGAGAGAAATGGGAAACATCTCTCTTCTGACTAGAGAAGGGGAGGTCGCCATAGCCAAACAAATTGAAAGAGGAGAGAAGATAGTATTCAAAGCCCTTTCAAAAACCCGGCTTGTGCTGACCAAAATATATGAATTGGAAGAGCATCTTCAAAAAGACACAGAGTTTGCCCAGATCATGTTTGATTACAGGGAAGAATATCTGGATGCAAAAAAGATCGAAGAGCAGAAAAGGACCATAAGAGAAAATATCAAAAAAATAAGAATCTTGGACAAGAAATTAAGCAAGATAGCAAAAGCCAAAAAATATAATTTTGCCAGAGGCCGTATCATCGTTGAAATAGGCAGTATCATCAATGAGTTCATCAAACCTGAGTTCGAAGAAACACTCATTAATATGCTTCGAGAAAAGCTGGAGAAAATAAACAACCTGGAAGAATATAAAGAAGAATTAAAAGTATCCTATAAAAGAACGAGAAGCAATAAAAAAAGAAAGGAAATTGACAAAAAAATCAAAGAAGTCGATCTCCAGATAAAAAAAATACACAAAGAAGTCGGATTTGACTCTCAAGGATTGAGAAAAACACTTCGTTCTATCACTGCCGGAGAAAAGATAAGCGATCAAGCGAAAAAAGAACTGGTCGCCGCCAATCTCAGACTCGTCGTATCCATTGCAAAGAAATACAGCAACCGGGGGCTTCAGTTTTTGGATCTGATACAGGAAGGGAACATGGGATTGATGAAGGCAGTAGATAAGTTCGAATACAGACGCGGATATAAATTCTCCACTTATGCCACATGGTGGATACGTCAAGCCATCACCAGAGCCATTGCTGACCAGGCTCGGACCATAAGAATCCCCGTTCACATGATTGAAACCATAAACAAGCTTATAAGAATATCCAGAGACCTTGTCCAGGAAATAGGAAGAGAGCCTTCCTCCCAGGAAATCTCGGAAAGAATGGATATGCCCATCAATAAGGTCAGAAAAATCATAAAAATAGCTCAGGAGCCCATTTCTCTAGAGACACCTATCGGAGAAGAAGAGGATAGCCACCTTGGCGATTTTATCGAAGATAAAATAATGCAGTCCCCTCCTGATAAGGTCATCAGTATAAACCTGAGAGAACAAATAGATGAGGCTCTCAAAACCCTCACCCAAAGAGAAGCCAAAGTTTTAAAAATGAGATTCGGCCTGGGCGATGGAAATGAACACACTCTTGAAGAAGTGGGCCAGCAGTTTAAAGTCACACGTGAAAGAATCAGGCAAATCGAAGCAAAAGCCTTGAGAAAACTCAAACATCCCACACGCAGTAAGAAACTGCAGTCTTTCATCGAAGAAAAACATGAATAGCCCTTCCAACAAGCAAAAACATTTCAGTTATCATTTTTGTCAAAAGCATGTATATCCTTGAAAGCAAAACAAAATAATGGACATCGCCATTTTTTCATGAAGAGGTCAGGTTCATTGACTTGATTTAAAGGATTTGTTATAAATAAGCGAAGGGCCTATAGCTCAGCGGCCAGAGCCACCGGCTCATAACCGGTCGGTCCCAGGTTCGAATCCTGGTAGGCCCATTTCCTCAAGAGGAAAAGATGTGGATAATAATTTTAAATACTTGATCAAACTTCAGGACATCGATGCAAAAATAAAGGATATCACTCTTTTCCTTGAAAAAACTCCTTCCAAATTAGACGAAATCGACAGTAAGATCGAAGAGAGCTTCTCTGTGGTTCAAAGCCATAAAGAAAAGCTCTCCCAGAACCAAAAAAAACGGAGAGAACTCGACTCTGAGGTAGAGGACATAAAAACAAACATAGCCAAGTTGCAACGTCAGCTTAATGACGTCAAGACCAATAAAGAATACAGTTATCTTCTTAAAGAAATCGAAGACGCAAAAACTAAGGTGGGAGATCTGGAAGAGGAAATCATAAGTGAGATGCTTGCCTCAGACGATATTGAATCAGAAATCAAGACCGCGGAATTAAAAGCGAAAAAAGACAAACAAAGTTTCTCAAAGGAAAAAGAAAAACTTATAAAAAAAAGCAATGAAATGAACGAAGAAAAACAGAATCTCATCAAAGAAAAGGCTGAGGTGGAACCTGAGATACCGGATGATCTGTTAAATCTCTATCAAAATATATATAATGGCAACAGCGGTATAGCTCTTTCACCTGTTACGGATGATTTTTGTTCCATATGCCAAATACGCATCCGCCCCCAGGTCCTTAATGAATTGAAAGAAGCAAAAAAAATCATATTGTGTGAAAACTGCGGCAGAATACTCTACTGGAAAGATCAATCTTGATACAGCTTATCTATGACGTCTTTGTATTTGTCCTCAACAATATTCCTTCTCACTTTTAACGAAGGAGTCAGCTCTCCTTTTTCTATTTCAAAATCTCTATCAAGCAGGACTATCCTTTTGACTCTCTCATAAGAAGCGAAATTTGCTGAATACCTATCGATTTCCGACATCATGAAATTATTGATTTTTTCATTTTCAATCAGGTCTTTCCTGGATGTGTATTCAATGTTACTGGCTTTTGCGTACCCCTCCAGTTTTTCAAACTCAGGTACTACGAGAGCGGAAACGAATTTTTTTCTGTCTCCGATAACCACAGCGTTTGATATGAAAGGATTTGTTTTTAATTGATTCTCTATTATCTGCGGAGCAACATTTTTTCCTCCGGCTGTAACGATGATATCCTTTTTCCTGTCTGTTATGTAAAGAAAATTGTCTTCATCCAGGTGCCCGATATCTCCGGTATAAAACCAACCCTGCTTTATGGCTTCATTGGTCTCTTCTTCTTTCTTATAATATCCCTTCATTAAATTAGGGCCCCTCGTTAAAATCTCACCATCATCAGCTATCTTCACTTCGACCCCGGGAATAGGTTTTCCTACGGATCCAAATCTCAGCTCCTCAAAAGTATTCACAGCGATAACAGGGGAGGTCTCTGTTAATCCATACCCCTCCAGGATAACAAGCCCTATGCCATAGAAGAATTCAGCGATATCTTTTGAAAGAGGAGCTCCTCCGGAAACAAAAAACCTGACTCTTCCGCCTGTCTTGCTGATGATTTTCGAAAAAACAATTTTATGGGCTGTTTTTCTTTTCAATTCCAGCCATTTTGAAATTTTTTTCTTATCTAATTTTTTCTGAGAAAATTCCTTTCCTACCTTAACGCCCCAGAAAAATATCTTTTTCTTTAACGCCGAACCTTCCAGAACCGTATCCATGACCTTTGCATAAATCTTCTCAAAGACTCTTGGAACACTGACCATGATATGCGGTCTTATCTCTAAAAGATTTTCAGCCACTGTTTCAACACTCTCTGCGTAGGCAATAGAACAACCTTTGTATAAATAAGTAAAAGTGACCATGCGCTCCAGAACATGGGATAAAGGAAGGAAAGAAAGAACATAATCATCTGAAGTGAACTTAATGATATCTGATGTGGCCTTGCTGTTGCTTATGAAATTGGAATGAGAGAGTATCACTCCTTTTGGTGTCCCTGTTGTACCGGAAGTATAAATAATGGAAGCCGTATCATCAGGCTTGATCTCTAACGCGGATTTTTCAAAAAGCCCGGGATCTTTCTCCTTTACTTTCTTTCCTTTCTCAATGACCTCAGATAAAAGTACAGTTCCCTCCGGAGCCTCATCGCCCATTATTAAAAAATATTCGACATTTTTCATCTTGTCTTTAACGGATTTCACTTTTTCCCAAAGGGAAAGGTCTGAACAAACAACAATTTTTGTATCTGAGTCATTGACTATGTACTTGATCTGCTCTGGGACAAGAGAGGTGTATATGGGGACGGTGATACTTCCGAGACACAAACTAGCGAGATCAGTCATAACCCATTCAGGGCTGTTCTCAGCAAGAAGCGCTAGTTTGTCTCCTTTATTCAAGCCGAGTTCTCTGAGCCCCAAGGAAAGACAGATAACCCAGTCTCCGAATTCTTCCGTTGATATGGGCTTATATTCCCCGGCTTCCTTATAAAGCATTAAATCAGCTTTGGGAAATGACTTTATGGTATGAAAAAACAATTGAGCCAGTGTATTAACCATATTCTCCTCCTTCAAACGATGGCTCAATTCTATTTATTATTGCACAAAAAAGTCAAGAAATAATATCATGAAGCAGATGCAGCGAGATCGGCTCGCCTATAAGGTAAAATCAGCCTGCATTAACTTTAAATATGAAACAGAAATAAAGATATAAGCTTTGTTTGTATACATATTAACATTAAAAGACAATAGATTGTGATATGTGGAAGGGATGTGCAGGCTGATTTTATGAATAACTAAGATGTAATTTTAGTTATTCACGAGTCGAGCTTGCTGCAGATGTGAGGCACAGGGTATGAAGCTGTGGTCCTTCACCGCGAATGCCCTGTAACGAAGCAGATGCAGCGAGATCGGCTCGCCTATAAGGTAAAATCAGCCTGCATTAACTTTAAATATGAAACAGAAATAAAGATATAAGCTTTGTTTGTATACGTATTAACATTAAAAGACAATAGATTGTGATATGTGGAAGGGATGTGCAGGCTGATTTTATGAATAACTAAGATTCGCACACTTTAGCCACAGAAACAGCACTATCCTCTTCCCCAAGATCGATCAGCTTCACTCCTTGAGTGGCTCTTCCTATGGGCCTGAAATCTTCCGTCTTGACCCTTATGGTTTTACCAAGCCTGGTGATTAAAAGAGCCTCTTCATCAGAAACTCCTATGATCCCGACAGCCTTGCCTATTTTTTTGTTTGTTCTGAGATTTATGACGCCTTTGCCGCCTCTGTGCCTTCTCGGATAAAAAGCCACCTCGGTCTTTTTTCCATAGCCTTTTTCACTCGCCGTGAATATGAATTTGTCATTTTCCGTGACAACGACCATTCCTATGATCCTGTCTTTCGGAGAGAGACTTATGCCTTTGACTCCTGCTGCCAGGCGGCCCATGGGCCGGATTTCAAGCTCATTGAACTTGATAGCCTTTCCTGAATCAGTGCCTATGATGATGTCCCTTTTTCCGTCAGTCAGCCTTGCCATGAGCAGCTCGGAATTTTTTTTCAAAGAAACCGCTTTTATGCCGCCTTTACGTATATGTCTGAACAGGCTCAAGCGTGTCTTTTTTATAATCCCATTGGATGAAAGCATGATAACAAACCGATCTTCAGAAAAATCATTGACAGCCACCAGAGAGCTCACCCTTTCACCCGAGGCAAAATCGAGCAAATTATTAATGGATTTTCCCTTGGAATAAGCGGGAAGGTCAGGAATATCCAAGGCTTTCAGCCAGTACATATGGCCTTTATTGGTAAAAACGAGCAAATAATCATGCGTGGAGCATATGAAAAGATTCTCAACGATATCTTCCGCTTTCATGCTGATGCCTCTTTTGCCTTTTCCCCCCCGTAATTGAAAATGGTAGTTGCTGAGAGGTGTCCTTTTGATGTAACCAGAAGCCGTGAAAGTTATGGCAACATCTTCCTCTTTTATCAAGTCTTCTGGTTTTAGATTAACGATTTCATCGTCAACGATCTCGGTCTTTCTCTCATCACTGTATTCATGCTTTATCTTTTCCAGCTCCTCCACGATTATATTGAGAATAAGCTCTTCACTGCCAAGAATGCGTTTGAGCTTTTTTATCAATTTAAGCAGATCTTCGTACTCTTGCTGGATTTTTTCTCTTTCCAGCTGAGTCAATTTTTGCAGCTGCAGGTCAAGAATGGCCTGGGCCTGTGTTTTTGTCATATGATACTTAGTGATCAATCCATTTCTTGCCTCATCCACATTACTGGAACCTCTTATGAGAGCGATCACTTCATCCAGATTATCAAGGGCTATAGTCAGTCCCTCCAAAATGTGAGCTCTGAGTTTTGCTTTTTTCAATTCAAACCGGGTGCGCCGCCTCACCACATCACGCCTGTGTGAAATGAAATAGCGCATCACATCAAGCAGGCCGAGCTGCTTGGGCTGCCTGTCAACTATAGCTAAGAGTATGATTCCATAAAATGTCTGAAGAGATGTATGCTTGTAGAGGTTGTTTAAAACGATCTCAGGAGTTTCCCCCCTTTTTACTTCAATCACAACCCTTATTCCTTCCCTGTTCGACTCATCTCTAATATCAGCAACCCCCTCAATTTTTTTTTCATTAACCAGATGAGCCATTTTCTCTAAAAGGTTGGCTTTATTCACCTGAAAAGGGATTTCCGTGATGACTATACGAGCCCTTTCACCTGTGCCGCCGGATTCAATAACAGCTTTTGCCCTTATGTAAATCACACCTTTCCCGGTTTCATAGGCACTTTTGATTCCCTCTTTGCCAAAAATGAACCCACCGGTCGGAAAATCAGGACCGGGTATAAATTTCATTATATCCTTGAGACTGGCCTTCGGGTTCCGGATGAGATGGATAACTCCGTCAATGACTTCTCCTATATTATGGGGAGGGATATTCGTCGCCATGCCCACGGCAATCCCCGAACCTCCATTAACAAGAAGATTGGGAAATTTTGCCGGAAGCACTTCAGGCATGGTAAGGCTTTCGTCATAATTCGGAATAAAATTAACTGTATCCTTATCAATGTCAGCAAGAAGCTCCTCTGTTATCTTTTTCATCCGGACTTCCGTATACCTCATAGCCGCAGCCGGGTCTCCATCCACCGAACCAAAATTGCCCTGCCCGTCTACCAGAGGGTACCGAAGCGCAAAGTCCTGAGCCATTCTCACCACTGTGTCATAAGCCGCCGCATCTCCATGGGGATGATATTTGCCTATGATGTCTCCGACGATTCGTGCGGATTTCTTGTACGGTTTATTCCACTTTAATCCGAGCTCATGCATAGCATAAAGAGCTCTTCTGTGTACCGGCTTCAACCCGTCTTTTATATCAGGGATAGCACGGCCGATAATGACACTCATTGCATAGTCCAGGTAGGAGCGCTTCATCTCCTTTTCAATGCTGACTTCAGATAGCTTGACAGCCATGATATCTCCTTTCTCTCATCAAACAGAATGTTTGTTAAATATCCAGATTCTCTGCCTCAAGGGCATTTTCATCAATAAAATTTCTTCGGGATTCGACATCGCTTCCCATGAGAATATTAAAAATCCTGTCTGCTTCCACGGCGTCCTGAATAGAAACCCTGAGTAAGTTCCTGTTTTCAGGATCCATTGTCGTTTCCCAAAGCTGCTGAGGTGTCATTTCTCCAAGGCCTTTATATCTTTGTATGGAAATCCCTTTTTTCACATGTTCCCTTAAATACTCAAGCAGCCTGGCTTCATTCTCGAGCTCGACAGGTTCATCCTTATTGATGACCTCAAAAGGGGGCTTTACCTCTTCTAATTCCTTACTGACATCATAAAGCCTTTTATATCTGGGAGATGTCACTAAATCCATCCCTACTTTTGCCTTCATGTTCATTCCGTTAACCCGATAGGTCACTATGAGTTCATACAAACCATGTTCCTCGTCCCTGGATAAAACAGACTCTATATCCTTTTTAGCCAGGTCATTGTGGATCTCATCCATTTTGCTCTTTTGTTTCAAACAGTCTATTCCACTGACATCATGGCTCAGAAGAGTGGAAATAAGGAAATAAGGGTATCCCTTTCTTTCCAAACCACTCAGATCACTCTTTTTCCCCATGATCTTCTTTAAAATATTCTTAAGCTCCTGCCCTTTATAGACTTCTTTCTTGTTTTTTACCTTCAGAGTAAAACTATTACAGATCTTATCAAGAATGTATTTCTGGAACCTTTGCTCATTTCCTATGTATTCAGATGATTTTCCCTTTTTAATCTTGTATAAAGGAGGTTGGGCGACATAGAGATGGCCCGAATCTATCAACCGGGGCATCTGCCTGTAAAAAAATGTCATGAGCAGTGTCCGGATATGGGAACCATCAACATCAGCATCTGTCATGATGATGACTTTGTGGTACCTGAGTTTGCTTAAATCGAAATCAGCTCCTTCCACTCCGGAACCAAGTGCAGAAATAATGTATCCTATTTCATCATTTTTTAAAATCTTGTCAAACCGGGCCTTCTCAACATTCAGTATCTTCCCTTTAAGCGGCAAAACAGCCTGAAAACGTCTGTCACGTCCCTGTTTGGCTGAGCCGCCTGCGGAATCCCCTTCTACAAAGAAAATTTCAGCTCCGGCCGGATCTTTTTCCTGACAATCCGCCAGTTTCCCTGGAAGAGCACTTGACTCCAGAACTCCTTTGCGGCGGGCTAGCTCTCTAGCCTTTCTGGCGGCTTCCCGTGCTCTTGCCGCATCCATCATCTTGTCAATGACCTTTCTCGAAATGGAAGGATTCTCCTCAAAATAAATGGAAAGCTGCTCATTGACTATGGACTCGACAATTCCTTTGACCTCGCTGTTTCCCAGTTTTGTCTTTGTCTGGCCTTCGAACTGAGGCTCTTTCATCTTCAAGCTGATCACAGCGCAGAGACCTTCTCTCGTATCCTCGCCGCTGAGATTCTCTTGGAGTCCTTTCTTTATTTTTTTCTCATTCGCATAATTGTTAATGGTCCTGGTCAGCGCAGCCTTAAATCCGCTTAAATGGGTCCCTCCTTCTATTGTGTTTATGTTGTTGACAAAAGAAAATATGGTCTCAGAGTACCCTGTGTTATACTGGAGAGCCATCTCCACAATAATGTCCTCCTTGCTGCTCTCAAAGTAAATAGGTTTCGGATTGATGACCGTTTTGTTCTGGTTGAGATACTGGACAAACTCCTTTATCCCGCCTTTATACTGGAACTCATGTTTCTCTTCGGTTCTTTCGTCATTTATGGATATTTTCAATCCCTTATTCAGATAGGAAAGTTCCCGCAGTCTCTTACTCAAAATATCAAAATTAAAATCCGTATCACTGAATATTTCCTTATCAGGCTTAAATCTTATCCTTGTACCGGTCCTTTTTGTTTTTCCTATCTGCTGGAGCTTTGTTACAGTTTTCCCCCTTTTGTATTCCTGTACGTAGACTCCTCCATCTCTTTTGACTTCCAGCTCCAGATGCTCTGAGAGAGCATTGACAACGGATACGCCGACCCCATGCAAACCACCGGAAACCTGGTAAGCTTTTGTGTCAAATTTGCCTCCCGCATGAAGCATTGTCATAACGACCTCTGCTGCCGGTTTTTTAATCTTATGGTGTCTTTCAACAGGAATACCGCGGCCGTTATCTTCAACGGTTACACTGCCGTCTTCATGGATTATGACAGAAATACGGCTGCAGTACCCGGCCAAAGCCTCGTCAATGCTGTTGTCTACGACTTCATAAACCAGGTGGTGAAGCCCAGTGGGTCCTGTACTGCCGATATACATTGCAGGACGCTTGCGGACAGCCTCCAACCCCTTTAATACTTTTATGCTTTCTGCGCTATAGGTCTTTTTTTTCATGTGCTTGCTTTCAAAGAGAAATCAAAGGCTATGGAGGAAGGAATTTCACATAACCTAACAGGCATAATACTGTTATGAATTATACAATATTTAAGGCTTTTTTTCAATAAAAATCCCAATTTCAACAGCTGATTTACTTTCAATAAAAAAAGGCCTTTTATCAGGGGTGGAATTATTGATAATCCAAATTAAATCGGATATAATGGAATCGATATGCCGGCAAACTTACCACCACAGTATTTTGAAGTTGAAAAAAAGCTAAAAAACACCAATAATCCAGAAGAAAAAATCAAAATAATGGAGGAGCTTCTTTCCATTATTCCGAAGCATAAAGGGACAGAAAAACTTCAAGCCCTTTACAAAAGCAAGATCTCAAAACTTAAAGCCCGGTCCCAGAAAAAAACAGCCACTGCCAGACATGAATCTTTGCACCATATAGAAAAATCCGGTGCAGGCCAGGTCGTTCTTATAGGACCTCCAAACTCGGGAAAATCAATGCTTATAAAAAGTCTCACCAATGCAGAACCGGAAGTCGCGGATTACCCTTTCACAACACACAAGCCATATCCCGCTATGATGAAATATGAAAATGTCCAGGTTCAGCTCATAGACACACCTCCGATTACAAGAGATTATATGGAAGCCTGGCACACCGAGATCATAAAAAACGCAGATACCGTGCTTCTCATCATAGACAGTACGAGCCGGGATCCCGTTGAAGATATAATGACAATCCAGGAAGTCCTCCGGGAGAAAAAAATCAGTTTGGTTCCTGAAAACGACAAAACAGATCAGGGAAAAAATCAATTTATGAAAAAATGTATGATCGTCCTCAATAAGGTCGAAATGATGAACATCTCAGTCATCGAAAAACAAATAAAAGAATTCGTTGAACCTGAATTCACTCCCTTTGCCTGTTCGGCTGTTCAAAATAGTAACTTAGACCTGCTCAGAAAAAAAATATTCAAAAGCCTTAATGTATTGAGGGTTTACAGCAAGATACCCGGGAAAAAACCTTCCTACGAGGATCCGTTTATATTTGAATATGGAAGCTCTCTCATGGATATGGCTAAAGCCGTTCATAAGGATTTTGCTAAAAACCTCAAATATGCACGAATTTGGGGAAAGAAAAAATATGGAGGGCAAAAAGTAAACAAAGAATATAAATTACAAGACGGAGATGTTATTGAGCTTCATATATAGAGGGGACACCCCCCCTTTTGTTGACATCATTTTTCCCCATCTTTTTGTTCTTTACACTCAAAACATAAAACCGTAGCGTTCTCTTGTCAAGGAAACAGGAGGAAATGTCGTATTATGTCGTATTATTTCATATTATTTCATTATTTTACATGCCTCTGAGAATCTCAATCTTCTTTACTCGATGATTTTTTAGCTATATAATGAGCCTTAATAATTATTCGGGCTCGGTGAAAAAATCGGGGCGTAGCGCAGTTTGGTAGCGCACAGCGTTCGGGACGCTGGGGTCGTGGGTTCGAATCCCACCGCCCCGATTATCTATATCTCTATTAAACGATACTCTCTCCTCCCCAGTCCTATTTTCTCTCCATGTTCAAGCTGCACAGACCAATCAACACCGGTCTTCTCAGTGATGATATCCTTTCCGTTTCGCTCGTTCACTATATCTACAGAAGCCTGATCCAGCGCAACCGGATCTAATGAGGCCAAAATTCCTATATCATCCATAAAAGGAGACGCTCCCTTGCACATACAGTCACAGTCCTTGGTTATATGGATGAGGAAGTTGATACAAGCCATTTTTTGGCCGAAAATCCGGCTCACAGCATAGGCATACTCTGCCATTTTCTCCTGGATACGGATTTTATCGCTGTCCCAGGTCATCTTCACCGCTCCATTTGGACATACCACCAGGCATTCACCGCAGCCAATGCATTTCTCACTTTCAATAAAAGCGCTGCCTTCTTTTTCTTTTATGGCCTGTTCCGGACAAAAATCAAAACACGTTTGGCATAAATTACAGTATTTTGGATTGACCTTTGGGTGTACATCAGAATGCTGGTCAAGCTTTCCTGCCCTGGAGGCGCATCCCATTCCAAGATTTTTGATAGCAGCTCCAAATCCAGTCAGCATGTGCCCTGTAAAATGGCTGAGACACAACAGAACATCCGAATCAAAGAAAAGGCTGGCTATTCTGGCTGCTTTGATTCTCTGTTTGTTTATGGACAGCTCATCACTGTTTCTTCCAATAAGCCCGTCGGCTATGACCACAGGGATCCCTAATTTTCTTGCATCAAAACCATGTCCGTGAGCCAGCATCGTATGATCCACAGCATTTGACCTGTGTCCAACATAGAGAGTATTTGTATCCGTTAAAAAAACACGATTGGAACGACTCTTGATAACATTTATGGTATCTAAAAGCCATAATGGTTTGATATGCCCTTTGTTCCCTTTTTCTCCGAAATGGATTTTGAGAGCCACAAATGAATTTTTTTCAATATGTTCCGTGAAATTCAGCCTCTGGAAAATTTTTTTCGTTTTTTCTGAAAGTCTTTGCGTGCCTTCATCCTCACGGGCTGGAATCAAAAAAACATTACTGGAGGTCACTGTTCCTTCCTCTTTTTCATTTATCTCTGAAGGGCTTCTTTTACGGCCTCTACTCCCGAGCCCGGGTGAAAAGCGTATCCAAGTTCTGAAAGAGTCTGCTCAACAGCATCAACGGCAAATTCTATCTGAGAATAAGAAATATTCCCCATGTGCCCTATCCTGAAAACCTTACCTTTCAGTCTCCCGAGCCCTCCGGCCACAATGACTTTTTTCTCCGCAAGTCTCTCTCGAAAGGCACGGTCTTCCACTCCGCGGGGATAGACAGGCAGTGAAAGGGTATCTGCAAAAAACTCATCCCCTGTAAAAAAAGAAAATCCGAGGCTCTCTAATCCTGCCCTGAGAGCGCGGGCTGTCTTATGATGACGTTTGAACCTCACGTCCATTCCTTCATCAAGTATGACTCGGGTTCCTTCACAAAAGGCTCTTATCTCATTCACGCAGGGGGTGGAAAAGTATCGGGATGGGTCTTTCATCACAGGGAGCCATTTTAAAATATCCCCGTAGTAAGCACGAACAGACCCTAAGCTTTTTCTCTTATCCATGGCCCTCTCGGAGAAAACGAGCACAGCTAATCCTGGAGGGACGCCGAAGCATTTCTGAGCTGCTGTGAGTATCACATCCACTCCCCAGTCCGTCATCCTCTCCTCAATACCTCCTGTAGCGCACACTCCGTCTACCGCAAACAAAGCCTCTTTCTCTCTAACGGCTTGAGCGTACTCCCTGACAGGAGAGCAGGAACCCGTCGCTGTATCAACATGCGTAGAAACAACAAGGGAATAATCCTTCTTATCCAGCTGGTCTCTCAGCTGCTCAGGCTGCACAGCACTCCCCCACGGACTCTCTATCACATCATATTCAAATCCAAATATCTCAGCTATATCCCCCATTCTCTGCCCAAAATAACCTTGAGACACAACCAATACTTTCTCTCCCTCACCTAACAGATTGACAAGGGTCATTTCCATGGCAAGAGTCCCGGCCCCTGACACAAGAAAAGACTTGCCCCGCTCGCAAAACACGATTTTCTTTACATTGGAAAGCGCTTCCTTAAATTCTCTGACAAATACAGGACTTACATGAGAAACAGTGGGCAAGGAAAGCCTGTTTATTATTCGGGGATGGACAGGAGTCGGACCAGGAATCAGTAATAACTTCTCTTCTTCCATCTCTTCTCCTTATATATTTTAATATTCTCTTCTTATCATACCAATACTATCCTGATTTATTCACAATTCGAGGTTGAAGAAAACTTACTGAAATTCAGGTGTGGACGTGGCGACATTGAAGATTTAGCCTTTGGAGTGCTGTGTTTGAGGGAACTCGGCAAAGCCGAGCTGTGAGCATGTCTGACCCACGGAGGGGGGAGTTGCGCAGCAGCCGAGAACACAGTACGAAGAATGGCGTTAAAAATCTGAAGGGAGCACAAGCCATATCTGAATTTCACATCGGCTTGCCTATATGGTAAAAAAATCTTCATCGCCATCTTTTTATGAATAGGTCAGGATTATTTGATATAACCAAGTGATTTCAGCATCCTCTCTGTATCTGTATCGACCTGGACCTCTATCTTATCTCTTATGACCCTGCGTACGGTGTCATCAAGTATTCTTTTCATAGGGGTTATCTGATCCTCTTCACTTTTCTCATCATACACATTATTCCTTTCCCAAGGGTCGCTTTCCAAATCATACAGTTCGTATTTTCCTGAGACAGGAGTATAAATCAGATGAAAAGGATAATGAAGTAAAGCAAACTTGTTCCTTATAGCCTGAGGTTTATATGTCTCCTGGAAAATAAAATGCTCCCTTTCTTCTCTTGGGCTGTTCATGCTTTTCCCTTTGAAGTGAGGAAGCCCATTAAAACCCATGGTATCCATTATGGTAGGAGCTATGTCCAGAAGAGATACGGGCTCTGAGATCCGAATCCCCTTTTTTTTAGAAAAAGGATTGTAGATAATAAGGGGAACCCTCATGTAAATATCATAAAGAAAAAATATATGTCCAAAATGGGGTTCTCCATCATAATTAATAAAATCCCCGAGACTCTCCCCGTGGTCGCCCACTACAAGTATATGTGTGTTTTTCATAAGGCCGAGTTTTTTGAGCTTATTTAAGAGTTCCCCGAACTGTTTATCCATATATTCCACATCTTTTCTATAATTCTCTCTCTGTACCTCGAAAGGGAGAAGTATATTCCCATTAAAAGAAAAAGCCGCTTTTTTGGGCTCAGTAAGACTCGTTATATCCGCAGCAGCCTCGGGTTCCATAAATACAGCACCATTCCCTTTTTTGAATATCCAGCCTTCTCCGAATTCGAAATCAATGTCCTTTTCATCCTCTAATTCCGCAAGAGTCAGGCTTTCAAACCTTGCTCTTAAAAGGGATCTGTTATTTATAAAATTATCTTCTAATTCAAACTCCAATTTGTTTTTTCCTTTTTCCAAGTCCAGTTCTACCAGATATGTGGTCTTGTTCAAATTATATTCACCTACAGGCTGGCCGTTCAGAATTATCCGGAGGTCCGGAGGAGAATCCGGCGGGTAATAAGGTTCATGCGGGTCAGAGTAATGAATCCACAGAAAAAAGTCTTTACGGCTGTTTTCTTCCAGCCATGGAAAAACTTTCTGATTGACCTCTTCAGCAGTCAAATACCATCTTCCTTTTGAGAACTGATCATCGTATAAGTCAAATCCTTCATTCAATCCAAATCTTGATTCTAAAACACCCAAAGAGACAAAGGCTGCCGTGGAATAGCCCTTCTTCTTGAATATATTTACGAAAGAAGGCCTGTTTCTCTTTTCCTTTACAACATGTCCGTTGTTGTATACCCTTAATTGATGGGGTGGCTGGGAGAAAAAAAGAGAAGCATGGGAAGGCAGGGTGATGGGGGTCACAGAAAAACAATTTTCATATAATATGCCTTCGCTTGCCAGAAAATCGAAATGGGGCGTCTGTGCATTCTCCGGATCATAACAGCTCAAATGGTCCGCTCTCTGTGTGTCCAGTGTGACAAGGATATAGTTTCCTCTTTTGCTTCTGCCTTTGCATCCTGGTAAGAGGAAAAACATAAAAAAAAGCAGGACAAACAGACAAAAACCAAGAATCTTATCTATCTTATTCTCTCGCATCTTTAAACATCTTTCTAAATCAGGACTCTTTACGCGTCAAGGCTCCATCATCTGGGCCGTGCCTAGGAAAAAGTATCATTTCCGGCTTTTTAGGAACAGACCAGATTGATTATTTATTATGTACGAATTCAGGAAATTGTCAAATACAGCCGACTTTTCAAGCTATCATTCGAATCATTCTGTTTTTGAGTTCTCTGACCGAAGCATACACTTCGATGCCTTCATCTTTAAATTTCTTGACATCTTTATTTATGATAAATATTGTTTTCATTCCTGCCTCTCTGGCAGCTATAATATCAAAACGGGAATCGCCTATCATACAACATTCCTCTTTCGTAAGAGAAAGTCTATCAAAAACCTCCAATAAAGGTTCAGCAGAGGGCTTCCAGAGACCGCTCTCCCTGGTTATCACCAGATCGAATTCCAGATTAAACTTTTTCAGCAAATAGAAAACGTTTTTTCTTGAATTATTTGTGACGAGAGAAACAAGTACCCCCTTCCCCTTGATAAATCGAATAAAACCGGCCATTCCCTTTTTTAGTTCAGCTTTTCGAGTCGCTTCGCTCTCATACTTTATCAATATGTTCATCTTCTCGGACCTTTCAGGTTCCTTCAGTCCCTCCAGGTAATCAAGAATGGGCCTCCCCTGCGTATCCAGCTCCCTTTTGATTTGGTCCCAGTTATAGGGAACGTCCACTATTGTCCCGTCCATATCAAAAATAGCGCATTTGATTTTTGATGTCTCACTCATCACACACTCATTCCTTATTCCATCTGTAATTATAAATCATATCATATAGAATAAAGAGAAATGTTTTTTTTGAGTTTTTAAAAACTTTCTGATATAATCATTCAGAAAAAAGATAAATAAAGGGAGGCTTACTTATGGGTAAGTTTTTTGCAATCCTGTTAGGACTTATTGCTATGGCAGGCGGTATCGTACTTGTCATTCTGGTTTGGACTCAAGAATTTCTGGATCTCCTGTTTGGCTGCATTCCTCCTATTTTATTCTTCGGGGGACTCATCGCCTTAGTGGCTGGTATCAGCAGCATAAAAGATGCAGCCAGGACAAAAAAGCTTGAAGAAGAGGTGGAGGAGGAAGAAAAAGCAGAATAAGAAAGAATCCTTCCTTAGACCTTACTTTTTTAACTCCAAAGAGACTTCCTACTTTTGAAGAGTCTCCTCATCGATTTCTTCACTAACTATAGATTTTAATTCCTCTTTTATTTTTTCCATCTTCTTGATTTTTCCCTCTATTTTATCAAAGAGAGCCTTTTGAGATTTGATTCCCTGCATGATCAAAAAAGCAGTGCTTTCTGACCTTGTTTTAAAAAGTCCTGACTCGACCAGCCTGTTTATCTTTTCATTCGAATCATCATTGACTCTGATAGTCAGCACCGTATTTCTGGAGGAAAGCGCTCTGTCAATAGCCTTTTTTATTGATTCAGCTGTTATGCTCGCAAATTTCTCCACTTGATTTCCGAAATCTTCCAGAGTGCCCTTTTTTTTCTTTTCCTCCTCCTCCGCATTTTGCTTGGTGTCCGGATCCTTTGTTTTAGTCATTAGTATCTCCTTTGCATGTAATGCAATTACAATATACAACTAATTAGATTACATGTCAAGCCGTTAATCTTTTATGAACTTTACTTAACCTGGATTATTCCCAAGTCGAGGTTGCGGCAGATGCGAGGCACAGGGTGCGAAGCTGTGGTCCTTCACCGCGAGTACCCTGTAACAAAGCAGATGCAGTAAGATCGGCTTGCCTGTAAGGTAAAAAAATGGCGATTATTATTAAATTAACAACAAACAATAACCTTTTAGTTATATCTAGCTGTAAAAAACATGTATATCCTAGAGAACAAAACAGAAAATGAACATCGCCATTTTT
>JAGGYH010000118.1 GCA_021162615.1 Candidatus Aminicenantota bacterium | reverse complement strand
TGTGGGTTTCTTGTTGACTTGTCCTTTATTTTAAACGTATTATAGGTGATGAAGCCGCTTAGAGGATGGGAATTTTGTGAAATGGAGGAAAAATCAGCAGCAACCAAAAAACGAATTTCTTATCTTTTATTGCTGATGTGGTTGCTTAGGGGGGGGAATTAGATGAAATAGAGTCAAAATTATCATGAACAAAAAAAGGAAATTCTTATAGTGATGTCCAACTTTGGAACGGTGGAGTTCAAAATGCCAAAGGTTTCTTGGGCGTTCCAGTCTTTGCAAGAGAGGCAAAAAACGATGAAAACAATTCTTCGCATCACATCCACTTTAGCCTTTTTATTGATTACTTCTCTGAGTTGCAGTCAAAAAACATTCGATACAGATAGATCCAATCGAACTCAAGGGGATTACGCTCTTTTAACTGGTCCATATCCGAATGGAATAAACACCCGAATAAGTCTGAATAAAACCAATATAGTCGGCTCCAAAAATGGCACGTTCAGCCACAAATTACAGCTTAAGGCCCCTGGATTTTATTCTCTAAACTACACCCGAGAGAAGATTCTTCTTTTCATCAGTCCGGGTGACCGCATTAATATCGGGTTTAATAAATCAAGTCCCACCTTTTCTGGAATAGGGTCTTCCGTTAATACCTTTATTCAGGAACATACCAGACTGGCAAAAAGCAACTCAAGTTTTTTAGACAAAAACAATCAGGCTGTTTTCAGTTTGGAACCTGACGAATTCAAACGCAAAATTGATTCTTTGGAATCCGCAGAAAATAAACTTCTAAACAATTTTTTATTCGATAATAAAAACGTCCCTTTCAACTTCAAGAGTAAACTTGACATTGACATTCTATATAGAAACAAACGATATCGCTTGTTATATCCACATAACTATAATAGATATAAAAACTTCAAAAAAAAAGCAGCGGTACGTTCTGATTATTTTGATAATATTGTTAAAGGGAGCTTTGACGACCCTGCGCTTCTCGAATCCAAAGACTATATCAGATGTATAAACTATTATTTGGATATTCTATCTGTTGGCGAATACAAGTTTCGAAATCTTGAACACGCCCCTGGTGAAAGAATAAATTCACGGTATCGAGCAATTATCGATTTGGACGCCAACCAGGAAATCAAAGATTTTTTTTTAGGAGAACATTTCAAACAGCTTATCGCGACATATAGTGTCTTAGCTCTTGAATATGGATATCGTAAATTTATTAAGGATTGTAAAAATGAAGGAATTAAGCAAGAAATAGCGGAATTATATGAAATGGGACATCATCGCCGCAAGGAAGCTCATGAAATTAAAGTATATAAACATATCGGAGATATTGAATTAGAAGCCCATATATTTTATCCAGACGATTTCAAAACGACGGATAAAAGACCAGCACATTTATATTTTTATGGTGGCGGATGGGCGATGGGGATGCCGGAGTGGAGTTATAACGCATGTAAAAAAGCGGCTTCCGAAGGGAGGGTTGGGATTACTTTTGATTATAGGTTGCGACACGTTCATGGCGCTACTATTCAAGAATCCGTGAGTGATGCATTAGCAGCCGTAGCATGGGTTAGAGGACATTCCCCTGAATTAGGTGTTGATCAAGAAAAAATTTTGGTGGAAGGATTTTCGGCGGGAGGTCATTTGGCTGCCTGTACGGCAATGATAGATAATCCCGAAGATTTTGGAGTTGACTCAGAATTCAGCACAAAACCAAATGCTGTCATATTAGGCTCTACTCCATATGATATTAGAGGCCGGGATGTTTATGAAATAAATTACGATCCCGCCTCCATATCGCCCATTGATTTAATTAAAAATGGTTTGCCTCCCATGCTGCTTTTTCATGGGGAGGAAGATAATATCGTTAAATTCAGCGAGTTTCAGGCATTCATTGCCGCAATGAAATCGACTAACAATGAGTTTATCTATCGTTCCTTTAAAGGAGCCGGTCATTATTACAATGGAGGAGGCGAATCGGATTCTGAAGTAAGAAGTAAAATGACTACTGAATTTTTAGAAAAACATGGATATTTAATGAAGTAAAGACCATGGATCATTCGGATTTTCTTTAATAATCTTCATGGTCTTTTCGTATCTGGAAACCTTCCCCCGCCCGCCAACCATTCCGGAACCAATCCGTTGATAAGTATCCTAAAAAGGACGGCGGGCCCAAGCTCAATCAAATGCACTGGATGCAGTACATTCTTGATAATTGTATGACCGTTGAAGAAGCGGTCCAATGCGCCAAAGACATTGAAATCGACGGATGGGGATGGCATTTTTTCATTGGAGATGGGGAAGGGAATACAGCGGCTGTTGATTTTGTAGATGATGAGGTTCTCATTTACACAGGGGAGGATATGCCAGTGCCTGGTCTCTTTAATACGTTCTATTCAAGGGAACTGGAGGTGCTGAAGTACTACAAAGGCTTTGGCTCATCTTTAACAGTTGCAAAATATAAGTTATTTAAATAAAACAAGATACAAGCAGCAAAAAAGTTCTTGGCACTACCAATTCCTTTTTTTCTTTGCTGTAAGCTCATAATTCCCTAATTGTAGGAGGAAGAGCAACTCCTACAGCCTGGAATATCTTTCCGCATGTTCCCAGACATTGGCTGCGGACTGCTAGGCGTTTTGAAAGGTTGGTTAGAAAGTGGTCGGGCCCGGGCATCTTCAGTCATATCAATAACATAAACCTACTTTTCCACAGCACCTTACCCTGAAGAGATGCCATTTTTGGGGGGCAAATCATATGCGATGAGGGAATTACATATCTTCCAACAGTTCACTCTAATCTTCTAGTTCAGGGGTAAGGGAGATTTCTGTTTTTTCTATGCATCTTTTGATCTCATTTTATATGATTCTTTTTTTTGGGGAATTTATTTTTGACTGGAATTGTTTTTTATGTGTATGATAGATGATGAAGTTATCCTGAGGGCGGAAATTTGAGGAACGGAAGAAAAATCACAATCAGCAAAAGAAAAATTCCTATCCTCTGGAGAGCATAGCCTAACCTGATAGAATCCCTTTTTGACA
>JAGGYH010000105.1 GCA_021162615.1 Candidatus Aminicenantota bacterium | reverse complement strand
GACTTAAGGTTCCAAATATGTACCAATAATTCATGATGCCTGGGTTAAAAACAATTGAACAAGAAATGCTATGTTCTCTATCAAAAAGCCATAGACAATCCAAAAGGCTTGAGATTCTCTGAATTGAAGAAATTGTGTGAAAGATGGAATGGCGAAGCCGTACCAAGTCAGACAGCTGGTGTCTTTTATAGAGGAAAATAATCTAGATATTTTGGAGTGAGCCATGGATCAACATGCGGTTTCTATCAAATGGAGCGATGAAGATAAGGCCTTTATTGCAACAATTCCGCAGATAAAAGGTCTTAGTGCAATCGGAGCCACACGTGAAAAATCACTGTCTGAGTTAAGGATTGCTGCTCAAGCTTATTTTGAAGCTTTCAAAGCATCTGGAAAGTCATTGCCTCCGGCTGAAAAGGTAAAGCCCTTTAGCGGACAGCTCCGTATTCGAATGCCGAAAAGTCTTCATGCGGCACTCTCCCAGGAAGCAGATGATGAAAACATTTCTCTCAACACCTATATTGTTACACTTTTATCAGAAAGACATATTGAGAAAAAATTACTGAATCGAATGGAAGCTTTTAAAGATTTATATGAAAAAATAAATGTGGACAAAACATCACCGTTCAAAAAAAGATTAGAGGCCGTGCATAAAATTGAAGAAAAAGATCTGAAGTTCAGGGAAAAAAAAAGAAAGAAGTAGCTATATATTCCCTCCCTTCTCTTGTTTCCATATAGAAAAATATCACTCCGAAAGAAAGGGGTCAAGATTTGGTTTTGGGAGAGGAGACTCCTTTTATTTGATCCATTCTTCAAAGTGATCCATAATGGATCAATCTATTTTGAGGAGGATCACATGGGAGCTTATATATTTATCACCACTGAGGGAAATACTTATCAGCCCGGGAGTGAGGCTGCTGAACCGGATATTGAAAACTGTCAGGTTCTTGGATTTGCTAAGGGGAATGATTCAGATGCGGCTTTTTGTGTGCTTCTTCAGGAAAATGCGTATTTGCTGGAAACGAGTTTTGATGAGGTTGTGTGCTTGGAGCTTAAGGATGAGGATTATGGGGATAGGAAAAGGTATTTTTATTTACTGGATGTTTTATTGAGTACTAATAAGGTATCTTATTGATCAATTAAAGGAATATTTTATTTATTGTATTGGACATTACAGTATTCATAGGGGTACGTAATAACATATTGATTCTAAACGAATTAAATATTCTCGTTTGTGAATTTTTTTTGAATTCACACTAAATTTCTCATATGCCAATTTTCAAACCTCTTTATAGTGCCATCTTCTATTGCTTTTGGGCATCCAACTGGAAGATCCAATTCCTTTTTTATTCTTTCAACCAAATATATCTGACTTAACTCATATAATTGATATTTATAAAGCAAACAAAATCCTCCTTCTCTTCTAACCTGCTCAATATACGATTTCGGCGCAAATCTCATAATAAAAAGAGGAACTATTCCAAGAAAACTACACATTTCAATTTTCGTTTCTAACTCTTTTTTTTCTATATAACCCAGGGCATTTTTTACCTCACATCCATAATATATTCCGTCCCTTTCAAAAATGAAATCAAGATCATGCCCACTTTTTTTCCATTTTTTACCTTTGAATTCTTTAATGTCTTCTCCAATAACTTTAAATCCAAATTTCTGGAATCCCATACGAAATAAATCTTCTGCTCTTTGCCCACAGCTTCTTGTTATATGCTCTTGAGAAAACTCATTTATAAGCTTTTCCATTCTATTAATTTTTCTTATTGGATATCTATTTGAGGGGTGAATATAGAAGTGTCTTGTCGTGCCATCCTGTTGATTTCTTTCCTTTAAATCTAGCTTACCTGAATCATGTAAATATCTTATTACATGGTAGGTAATCCAATGAAAATACTTCTTTTCAAATTTAACTTGCAGCTGCCTTAAATAATACACAGCTTCTTTATCTTTTTCATATAAGTCAACAATATCATTCTTTGCCTTTTCAAAGTATTTATATTCCTCTCTTGATCCCTCAATCTCTTCATAAAAATCATAATCTTCAAATTCTGTCATCTTACTTGGTTTCAAGGTTCTAACGCAACACCCGCCAATTATTTAATTAAATAATGAGTCACAGCCTCATTCAATTGACTTTATTTGAGGGATGAATTATATTTCTAAATTGTTATTGGTATTCACAGATGAGTCCAAAGTAATCAAAGCCGTTCGGCCCGTTTCAGGGAATCGAGATCAATCCGGAATTCAAAAAAGCCCTGAACGTGATGATAAACACCCGGCGTCATCTGTTCATTACCGGGAAAGGATGAAAAATCAAAAAGAGTCATCAAAAGTCGAGATTTCCATGATCGCAGCAAAATGAGCAATAAACCAAAAAAACCAGGCAAGGATAAAAATATCATCAGTCCTTCCGCACAGATCATAGAAATCGAGCATAAATTAGGCGAAGACATTTTTATTCAAAAATTGACAATTCCCAGAAAAAGGGCCTTCACAGACGTTTATCAATTCAAGTGCACTTTGCTGGATACCAATCCACCGGTCTGGAGAAGAATCCAGGTCCCTGAGAACTACACGTTTTATGACCTTCATGTGGCCATACAGGATGTCATGGACTGGAAGGACTATCATCTCCACTGCTTCATAATTCCCGGCATAGGGACTTTTGAAGAGATCGCCCATATCGAATGCCCGTGGTGGGATCCCTGGGATATGGATGAAGATTGGCTTATCACAACTGAAACTCCCCTAAAGGACTTTTTCAGAAATCCCAAAGACAGGGTTGTTTATCGATATGACTATGGAGACAGCTGGCAGATGAACATCATCCTGGAGAAAGTGCTCCCTAAAGAAAAAAGCATCAAACACCCGGTGTGTGTGGGAGGAGAACTGGCTGCCCCTCTTGAGGACAGCGGAGGTATACCCGGCTATTACCGCTGCATTGAGGCGTTTGAAAAGGCAATTAAATTGGACTTGGAGGATCTTCCTGAGAAGGAAGTAAGCGAAGAACTGTGGGACCTAATTTTATGGATGGGCGATTGGGATCCTTATGAGTTTGACCCGAAAAAAGTTCTTTTTAATAATCCGAGAGAACGCTTCATCATGGCTCTGGATTTGGAGTAAGAGTGAACCTTTTCAAAGGTACCAGATCGGGATAAATTTGATCCTAGACGAATTCACTTTCATTTGTCCACAAAATCCCTGGGTAAGGACCAGTGCATATTGTGGTTTATATTTCAACAGGAAACTTCTGTAACTCCGGCTTATTTTGGGTTCTTAAAGATTCGCGTATTTGATTTCTATGGGAACTAAATCTTTTTCTCTTTCCAGAATAAAATCAACTTCTGCTTTAGCTAAGGTCCTCCAATATTTAAGCGGAACCTCAGGAAAATTGATATGAAGCTGGATAAAGACTGCATTTTCTATAAGGTTTCCCACGTCTGTTCTTAATGGAATTCCTTTAAAGTGATCCATAATGGATCAGGTTATTTTGAGGAGGATCCCATGGGAGCTTATATTTTCATCACCACTGAAGGATATACTTATCAAGCACAGGTAATGGAGAATATCTGTGAATCATCGTCGAGCCTATCTGGAGAGCATCCGGAAGTTTACTTCTATTTCCTTCAGACGTGTCATCAGTTCAGAATGTTCCTTGACATGGAAAACATATCGGGGAATATTCTCGCCTTTGGTGCTTTTTGACATAAAGGGTTCCCCCCAAAAGCTTAAAAGTGCCTCCCCCTTACCTCCGGGTGTCGTCTCTATATGAATAAAGGAGATGGTTTCCTCCAATGAACACCAGATCGGATCTTTAATCTTCTCAAAACCAGGGCAGGTCTTGGCTTTGGACATGACCTCAGACTTCCATGGTTCCTTTTCATTAGAATCTAAAATAAATTGAATTGAAGTTATTTGAGGATTTTCAATGACAGGACGCAGCATAACGTCAAATGTTGATTGCGGCCGAAACATAAGAAGACAAACATTAAACCAGACTACTTCACCCTGGCCGCGCTGAATAAATTCTTTGCTGGCAAAGCGTAATTCAGATGGCCCTATCAGAACAACATCAGGAGGCTTCAGAGCTGATTGAATATCCTGTAATGCTCTCTCTGTGCGGCCTATGGAGGTGACTAAACGTTCAGAATGATGTTCACGTTTAAAATCCCGAATTAACAGCAGCGCCAATAATACCAATATGATGGCTAGCAAAATGCCTACTTCAACAATATGCAGAAAATGTAAGATCAGGGCGATTATAGCAGCAATCACACCGGCTATAGCATCCCAATCCAGTCTGATTATCCGTTTTAGTTTACTTTCTCTCATATTCAGAAGAAAACACCCTTTATATTATTCCTTTCCTGAGAAAGAAACCAGAAATCTTTTAAAGATGCATAGCTATCTTGCTCAGGCGATTATTAGATAGATTACTGCTTTTTTCTCTGTTCCTGGTTCCAAGCATTAAAAATATCATAGAGGGGATCAAAAGGTCAAGAAGGGGAATTCGTATTTGATGGAGACGAGTTTTGATGAGGAAGACTCAACAATCTATTAAAATCGGCTCCTATAAATACCTTGCTTCCAAACATATCTGCAACAAGACGATATTCCTCTTGATGTCCTGTTTCTTTATCCAAAATATCTAACACTTTATCTTTAATATCTGGAGTTAATATCTGTCCAATATCAAGAGTAGCCCTGTAAGTTCTAATATTATGGCCTTTAGCGAGTATCAAATCTCTAGCCAAAGCTCCTACAAGAAAGAAAGGGATCTCTTCTGAAGCTGCGATATGAGCAATTCCCTCGAGAGCAGCTAATTTATTGCTTTCAATCTTCTCTGAAATATCTAGATAATTCTTTCTCATAAATAATCCTTGCTGTTTCAATATTTCGAGTATCCCCAGTGGCCATTAGGTCTGTATAAATGAGTAAAGGAGGAACCAAATTATTATACAAATGTTTCTGTCCAAATTGCCAAAATATTTCCAAAATCTCTATATCTCCATTTTCATCTTTTGTTAGTTGTTTTTTAACAAAAATTTAGTAATGGGACGTTCCGCATAAATTGTAATAATCTGAGGTTTTATATATTCAGTCATTATATTCGCAGCTGCTTCCCCTTTTTTTTAAGTCATACATAACCCAATTAACCGTGCCTAAGGCAACACCTGCCTTTTTTGCAATATCCCTATAAGGTTTATCCTCCAATCCAGGATTGCACAAGAGTGCAAAAATCACCTGTAATCCTGTTGGTCTAAAAGTACGTGCGGGTCGGTCTATTATCTCTTTATCAGCAGGCCTATTCCCCTTTAAATAGATATACAAAGGCGGCTCATTTATATAGGCATTCCCAACCGTATCAATAAAAGGAACATTCATTTTTTTAAGTTCATCAGCAATTTTAGGATTTATATACTTAGCCACAAGCATGCCTTTTTCTTTCTGCTCCATCCGATTGAGTTGATGTACCGCAACGCCCAATACTGCTCGTGTTACTATATTTTTGATTTCAACCACAAAAAAATAGTCTAAGTCATTCCATTGAATTTTAATTATTGCATCCTGATAATACTCTACATCTTTTGCTTTACCTAATGTCTTGACTTCAAAATCAACAATTTCAACAACAAGCCCAGTGTTTTTGCGCAACTCCCCAAGAGCATCATTCAAGATTTTTTTCTCTTTGGTTTCAATGATCATTGATTATAAGGCTCCTTATTTTGTTCATTTATTTAATTTGTTCATTTTTTATGAACATCAATTTTTTGTGAACAATATATAGAGACTTTAAGTATCAAACAAACCCACCCATCCTTGACCCCTGGTTATCTCTATGATAATAATGACTCCTATAGGGATAATGTCATCAATAAGGCACCGAATATGAATGAAAAATGTCTGCCCGGGCTGATGAGCCGGGCTGTGAGTGTGCTGCGGATCGTGGGGGCAGAGGGGGAGATCGAGAAGGATGCGATGCTGAGGTGGCTTGGGTAGGGACATTTATCGTTGGCATTCTGATTTGTACATCTGCACCGGCATCGCCTATGCCAAAAAGATGGGCAAGACGCCTGAAGAATACGGCCGCTTTGTCGGCGAATTATTCGCTCCTTCCTGGGAAGATACCCGTGAGAAAAAACCGGGACCGGAATATTTTGCAAAATTTTACTATTCTCACATGAGCGCATACCCGGATTTCGAAATGGATGTTCTTGAAGTAGACTCAGATTCTGTCAGATTCAAACACAATCGGCCTTATCGGAGTTATTTCGAAAACGAAGACATGTTTGGCGTTACGATCGATGAGTATGAGGCTTTCATGAAAGCCTCCAATGAACCAATTTCTGGTTACTTAAACATGAATATCGAACTGGAGCTGGACGGAGATTGGATGGTTGTGACTATGACCCGGAAGCAATAATTGGGATATCTTGAAGGGGAGAAAATGAAAAAACTTTATGTGATTCTACCTTTAGCAATGATTTTATGCTTTATGATCGGCTGCCAGGACAAAGCAGCAATGGCAGAGCTTGAACAGTTCAGAGCCCAGGCAGCACTTGAGGAGCAGAATAAGAAGATTGTAAGGCGTTATGCTGAGGAAGAAGATAAGGGGAATCTTTTAGAAATAATAGATGAAATTGTTGCCCCTGATGTTATTTATCACTACCCAAATAATGTAACGGTAAATGGTTTAGAATCCATTAAGGAAAGCAGCCCTCAATTCCATAAAGCTTTCCCCGATTTAAAACACACTATCGAGTTCCAAATGGCTGAAGGTGAATATGTAACTACTCGGTATACATGGAAAGGAACTCACAAAGGGAAATATTTGGGAGTAGAGCCAACAGGCAAAGAGCTGACTTTTACCTTTATTGACGTAGGTCGTGTAAAGGATGGAAAAATCGTAGAGGCATGGATTGAGCTTGACTTTTTAGGTGTGATGCAGCAGCTCGGCATGGAGCTTAAGCCGAAGGAGGATGAGAGTCTTCGTTAATCTTTAAATCTGGCTTGACATTAATATTTAATAATTTAAACTAAAGGTGCCTAGTTTTGGGTATCTTAAGTTCATAAACATGGGAAAAGATTATCTTTACACTCTGCTTCGTTCAAATAACACTGTCTTCACATTCAAGGAGCTTTCTTTGATTTGGAACGAAACCGATGTCGAACTGATAAAAAAGCGAATGTATCGCTATACGAAATTGGGCAAGCTTTACCCAATCCGTAAAGGTATTTATGCCAAGGACAAGAATTACGATAAGTTGGAGCTTGCAAACAAAATATTTACCCCTGCCTATATCAGCTTGGAAACAGTCTTGTCCATGGAAGGCATTGTTTTTCAGCATTATGATCAAATCTTTGTTGTTAGTTACTTGAGCCGAGAGATTTGCTGCGATGGTCAGACCTATGTCTTTCGCCGGATAAAAAACGTTATTCTGACAAACTCACTCAATGTAGAGAAAAAAGAAAACTATCACATTGCATCCAAAGAAAGGGCTTTCCTGGACACGATCTATTTGAACAAGAACTACCATTTCGACAATTTGTCATCCATAAACTGGGATGCATGTTTAGAAATGCTTCCTATCTATGATAATAAGACAATGGCAAAGCGATTGAATTCGTATTATAAACTAAATAAACATGCTTGATCGAAACGCCCACAAAACAATCCTGCTTCAGATATTGAAAGACATCTATACCGATCCCTCTCTCGGCCCTGTTCTAGGCTTCAAAGGTGGAACGGCCGCTAATCTTTTCTACGATCTTGGCCGTTTCTCAGTTGATCTTGATTTCGACCTATTGAAGGGAGACAAAGAAAGCTTCGTTTTCGATAAGGTCGACAAAATCCTCAATGAATACGGAATCATTAAGGAAAAACACAGAAAAAAGCACACCCTTCTGTTTGTCGTTTCCTATGATGAAAAGTCCCAGAATATCAAAGTGGAGATCAACCGAAGAGTATTCGGTTCCCGCTATGAACTGAAGAATTATCTTGGAATCTCTATGCTGATAATGGTCAGGGAAGATATGTTCGCTCACAAACTGGTGGCTGTTCTGGAAAGGACAAAAACTGCTAATCGAGATGTTTACGACATCTGGCATTTCTTAAAGAACCTGTGGCCGATCAACAAGGAAATCGTGGAGAAGCGGACTGGGAAGAATTTAAAAGAATATATGAAGAAATGTATCGCATTCGTTGAATCCCTCAGCGACCGGAACATCCTTTCAGGTATGGGTGAACTCTTGGATGAGAAGCAGAAAGCCTGGGCCAAAACTAACCTGAGGAAGGATACCGTTTTTTTGCTTAAGGTCCGATTAGAACAGGAAAAATAACCTCAACCTTTGAATCATCAATAAATTGCAAATAACTTCTCCATTTCAAACAGTTACGTCACCTTGCATTGACAACTTTAGAACCTATTTTACCTCTTACTTGCTGAAGCAGAATGATCAATCTTTTAATGAAATAATCGGGTTGACCTAAATTTAACTTGATTTTAATCACCCTGTAAGATGTAATTGTTGCATCATTAGGGATCATCTGAATGTAAAAGGAGGTAAGGGATGAAGAAAATTCCCTTGGTTTTATGATGCAGCTCGGCATGGAGCTCAAGCCCAGGAAGACAGAATAGATTTTCTTATGGAGTTAAACTTAACTTGACACTGTATGTCAAGTTAAGTTCAGATCATTCCAGATTATTGGAATAACGTGTCGAAAATTTCTAATATAATCGACATGTTTTTTCAATGTGTCGATTCAATCGACATGTTTTTGGGAAAAAATAGTGCAACAATATTTCTTTCCAACAAATAAAACAGATACCCTGAATCAACCTGAGAATCTGTATCATCAGATACGTACTTTATTTTATAGGACTCAAGATTCACATGAAAAAATCCTTGAAAATGAGGAGTAATTACTTTATAATTACTTCCGCTTGCCATGAATTCCATAAAAGTGAAGATCATTCGGATTGGAAATTCAAAGGGGATCCGCCTGTCTAAATCCTTAATCGAGCAGTACAACATGAAAGATGAACTGCTTTTAGAGACGAAAAAAGACTCGATTGTTATACGCCCCGCTCAAAACGCACGAGCAGGATGGGAAAAATCGTTTAAGAAAATGCGGCTTCAAGGAGACGATGTGCTGCTTGATAGAGAACCTGAAATTGAATCAGAATGGGATAAAGAAGAATGGCATTGGTGATTCACAGATTCGATGTCTGCCTGGTCAATCTTGATCCCTTCATCGGACATGAAATCAAAAAAAAAACGCCCCTGTCTCATTATCTCTCCGGATGAGATGAACAAGCACATCCGGACAGTCATCGTTGCTCCCATGACAACAGCGGGGCGGGAATATCCAACAAGGATAAACACATCTTTTAAGGGCAAAAAAGGGCAGATCGTGCTCGATCAGATAAGAACTGTGGATAAAAAAAGATTGATCAAAGTACTTGGAAAGATCGATGATGCCGCTAGCGGCCGAGTCCTGGAAACATTGGCCGAAATGTTCGCCCCTTAGTAAAATGAGGACGGTTCATCTATTTACCCTTTTTATTTTTCTTTATAAACTCATCAATATCTTCTTTAATAAATTGATATTCCCTGCCCAGTCTGTAATAGGGAATTTTCTCTTCTTTGACCCATCGTCTGATGGTTATGGGGGACTTATTCAGATACTCTGCTGTATTGGATAAATCCAGCCATAACTTGAAATCATCCATATATTGACTGATAAACAGCAGTTCAATACCAACCACTCTGCCCTCAGAATCAGTATCTACATTGCAGTAATCTGATACAGATATAGTTTTTTTTATTTTTTTATTGGACAGCTTGATATAGCCGGCATCTGCCTTTCTGTCAATTTCAATTTTCATTTATTTCTCCAACTTTATTAATTTATGACTATCGCTGTTATTATGATTTTCAGCATTTTTTCTTCTCTATAAACAACTCGAATTTTCTTGTCTTCCTTTATCTGCTTTATGATATTGATCTCTCCACTTTTCCCTGGATAATTCATGTCAGGATTTCTGAGTGCTTTCTCAACTTCTTTTTCCGAGATATTTCTTTCCCTCATTCTTTCTTCGGCATGTCTTGTTAATATATATTTATTCAATTTT
>JAGGYH010000071.1 GCA_021162615.1 Candidatus Aminicenantota bacterium | reverse complement strand
TGGCCATGGTGCTGATACGGTTCTGGCACTCTATGAATATTTCCTTCGTTTTTTTATCCTCGGCCTTCGCAGATTGAAGGCGGAGCAGGCTCGATACGATCTGCATGTTGTTTTTCACCCTGTGATGAATCTCCTGCAGCATCACTTCTTTTTCCTTGAGTGATGCTTTTATTTGCTCAACATCACGTCTGTGTATCTGTCCTAGTTCAATATTGTGAATGGCGAAGGCGAGGTCAGAGACAACTTCTTTAAACAGAGCATGCTCTTCCTTGTCTGCAGCAAATTCAGCAGGAATGGAAACGGAAGCAAGTCCATAAATCTTGCCCTCATGTTCCAGCCGGAACGTCACGGTTCCCCGTCCGCCGTACATTCCGGACAACGGGCAGTCGGAGCATTCCGAAGGGGGATCCATGGTTACTACCACATCCGGCTGCTTCAGTGCCTTAATGCCGCATGCGGGAATCCCGCCTTTCTTAAGCTGCTTAAGCAACGGTATGAATTTTTTGCCCAAACCTGATTCTGCGGTTTTTATGAGCTTTTCGGAGTCATCCAGGAGGGCAATCCAGATGTAATAATAGCCGCGGGTCTTGACCAGGATGTTGCAGGCACCCTTAAGCAGTTTGTTTATGTCTTTTTCCCTTGTGATGAGCTGGTTGACATTGCGTATAGCATGAAGCACGAGGTTTAAGTGCTTAGCCCTATTTTCTGCCTGCTTGCGCTCGGTGATGTCCAGGAGAGATGCTACACTCGTTTTTGTCCCTGGGATTACATCAATTGACAGTAATATATCTCTGATGCTTCCCTTTTTGTCAATGAGCCGGAACTCATACCTCTTTGGAACACTGGCCGAATCAACCCTGCGCTGTTCATGATAACCCTTCATTTTTTCCAAATCTTCTTCTACAACGAATTCTGTCCACTTCTTCTTGCCCTCTATTTCCTTCTTGGAATAGCCATATAACTTCTCAGCCTCCTTATTAATCAGGGATATTGTCTTATCTTCTTCAATAATCATCGTAGCGGTTCCAGTGTTTTCAAAAATTGTTCTGTACCGGCTTTCCGACTCCCGCAGCATCTTTTCAATTCGCTTGGACTCTGTAATGTCGCGGGCGACACCAAATCTGCCGATGATATTTCCATCTTTGTCAAAGAGTGAAGTCACATTATATTCTACCGGGACTTTCCGTCCATTCTTGTGCATTATCTCGACTTCAATAAGGGGAAATTTCTCTCCGGAAAGACCCCGTTTAAAGCGGTCCTTCGTGGCATCTATGTGCTCAGGGGCAAGAATTTCGGTGAAATTATGCCCAAGAAACTCCCGGCTAGAATAACCAACAATGTTTTCAACTGCCGGGCTAATGTAAGTAAATCTGCCTTTTTTATCCAATGTAAATATAATATCAGGTAAAGTCTCAGTCAGGGTGCGGTATTTCTCCTCGCTATTTCTCAACGCTTCTTCTGCACTTTTACGTTCTGTGATGTCTTCAACAGTGCCATCATAATATATAATGTTTCCTTTCTCATCTTTAATAGCTTTTGCGCTTTCTCTGATAAACACACTTGTTCCGTCACGTCTCTTCCATTTAGACTCCAATCCTTGAACTTTGCCATTTTTTTTGATTTCTTCCTTAAATTTTTCCCTTGGATATTCGGGTTCAAATCCACTTTCCTCTAAGTTCCGTTTTTTCAGTTCTTCGAATGAATCATACCCTAAGAGCGAGATTAATGCTGGATTAGCCATAATAATTTGACCGCTTGGAGTAGTACGGTACATACCCAAAGTCATATTTTCATAAAGGCTTCGGAACCGCTCTTTACTCTCACGAAGTTCAATGGTTTGCTTTTCTACCAATTCCTCAAGGTGGTCTTGATGTTTTTTCTCGTTTTCGGTCATTTTTTTGTCCTCACATTAACAATCCTTTAAGCTAATAGGGTAGTAAATACAAAAACAATAAATATAAGTCCGAGAGTGGAAGATTTGAAGTATGAGAACAAGAAAACATGTTCATCAATAATTTTTTTGTAGCCAAGCTATTCATTGCCCTTAAGCTAATACTCTTGCTAAGAAATGTAGTCCCTTTAAACTTTTTTTGCAAGTAAAAATTTGCCGCAAAACGGGGCTATTATTCTGCTTAAGACATAATTTCAGGCATAAACATAAATAATATAAACCTATTTCTCCTTGGTTAAAAAGCATGCATGAAATAATTTACTTGAAAATCTTCGCAAGGGAAGTAAAACAAACTTTCCGCAGTTAAAAATATCATCATAATGCAAAAACGAATCAAGCAATTTGAAGCAAAAGGAGGTATTCCAAACGAATAGGTAACATACTTCTTACGTTAGTACATGTAATAATTTTACTTTATGCAACCATATTTTACCTTCATAGGCGAGCCCATCTTACAGCATCTGCTTTGTTTCAGGGTATTTGCGGTGAAGGACCACAGCTTCATACCCTGCGCCTCGCATCTGCAGCAACCTCGACTTGTTCATCATCCAGGTTAATAATCAAAATAATTTTATGCCTCGTTTACTCATTTGAAAAGCCAAAAAGTCTGACGTTACTATAAAAATCCGACACCCATTAAAAACATAAAAACAGGTTCTGCTGGTACACACGCTAGAAAATATATTACATCTGCAAAAACCGTATTTTCTAATTGGGTGGACGCGTAACACTCTAATACGTGGTCAAATATCATAAATGCTATAGCCAGTCCTTTAGCTATATCAAGTTCTGTTTGACGACCTGTATTAATTTCATTTTCAGATAAAAGTATTTTATTATCCATTTTATTTTCACTTAATACTTTCTTACACATAATGTTTAACGCACAGGAATTTGGTTTTTCTGTTGATGATGATTTTCCCACAATTTAACAAAATTTCCATCTTCTAAGCAACCTCATCATCTATTATATGTATGAAATCATATTTCTTGATATTTTTTTCACTATCCTAAAATTGATACAATAAATACCCCACAAAGGATTAGCAACATACCGATAAATGAGTGCTTAGAGGGACGTTCGTGAATAAGGAGTATACTTAAGATAAATGCAAATAGAGTCATTGCTCCACCCCGGATTGGTGCTAATTGGCTAGCCAGTGCCAGTTTTAGGCCGGAGAGCCACAGAATCCACCCGAGGAAGAAACCGGTGAAAGATGTGAACAATGCTATTCGCAGACCCCGCCAAGGATACTGAAGACGGTGATTTTTGCTCCTCAATCCGGCAACAGAGCCCCAACTAACAGCCGCAGTCGATACCAAAATTAGTTGATAAGTGATAGGAGTCATGCCATGAGTAAGACAATACTTGGCTGGAACAGTTTCTGCGAAACCCCATAAAAGGCCTGTTCCAAGTGCTGCTAAAGGTTCCCAAAAAGAGTAGTCAACAGAATTTGTGCCTTTGCGAGTGACTAAAAAATATGCCCCCAAAGCTACTAGGATAGCTGCGATGAATGTGGTCAACTTAGGCCTTTCACCGAGTAATAGAACAGCCGTAACAACTCCCCAGAACGGAGCAGTGTTAGCAAGAGAGGCTGCTTTGTGAGCAGAGCTTTTTTTAATTGCGAACATATAGAGTGAAGTTCCAGCAAATGCATCAGTAAATCCACCAAAAATAGCAATTCCCACAAGTTCTGGGGAAGGAAAGTGGAATCCTGAAGTAAAGAGCCCATAAGGCAGAATGAATAGTAATGCGAACAAAGGGCGGATAAACAAGTAAGAAACTAAATCAAGCCGCTGTAAGCCTGTCTTGGCAATAGTTTGAGTTAAAGCCCAGGAAAGAGCAGCTGCTAAAGCTAACACAATAGCTAAACTATTCATGATAATTTGACTTTAGATCAATTTTTTTCACAAATTTCCTGAATAACTCTATTAATCAATCGTTAACATCTGGGAGATGCGCCATTTGAAAATATTGATTGTATTATAGACTGCCTCTGAGGTCAAAACATATCAACGCAATGATGCCTGGGGTGATATCTTTTTCTGTGGCTGCCTTTAGGTATTTTATAAGTGCCTCTTTGCCGCAGGCGCAGAGAGCAGAGAGAAGCGCATGGTTGAATTTGAAGAATATCCGCAGCATCTTGGGTATGGTAAAGACTACCTGGCTGTGAGGGGTGTCCAGAATGAGTTTCTGAGGAATTAAACAAAGGGAATATTGAGATTTGGAAGGAAAGGTGTGTACCCGAATTTGCATACTACTCTCCATCCACAAATCCCGAACCAATGTCCATGGACGTAACAATTGAATGTTTTCAGATGGGTTTTGAGGGATTTCCTGACCTTAATTGGAAGGAGAGGGAGAAGTAGCTTTCCTCATTCAAAACGGATACAAAAAAAAATATAAAAAAGAACTACCATTTGCGATTCACTGTTTTTCTCGCGTTTGCAGCAACTTCGGCTTGTTCATCATCCAGGTTAATTTGGTTTATTGGGGTATAAGGTCGCTTAATTTTTTAATTTGTTCGATAAAAAAGTTTTTAACGCTTTTCCAGGAGTATTTTACCAGCATGTTTAATTCAGGATCCCTTTCAGCATCATCAAAATAGACCAGACTTTTATAGATATGGTAAATATTATAATTTTCTTTGCCGTACTTTTCTTCGAAATATTTAAATAAAGTTTTTAATCCGGGAGCGAAATTTTTTAAGATAAAATAAAGATCTACAAAGTCTCGCTTACTCCCTCTTGAAGAAATTGCATCTATTTTCATGCAAGCTACATCTTCTAGCGATGAAATATTTAAATTAATAAAGGGATGGGTTTTTCTTATCAAGGGATATTTATATTCAAAAAAGCTTATTTTAGTTTTATTGAATCTTCCTATTAAAGTCTTTGAATCGGAATAATCGATAAGGAAATGGCCGATACTTTGCAATGAATTTTTAACTATAAAAGGGGAGAGATCTTCCTCTGAAAAAAAATCTAGGTCATTTGATATGCGATGACCGAGGTGAATAGCACAAGCTGTCCCTCCTGCAAGATAGAAAGATTTTATGAAATCCTGTTGAGTAAGTATTCCAATATTATTTATAGTAGTTTTTTCCAAAACAGATTTATACATTTGTTCTATTCTTTAGAAATATTTTCCAGAAATTTATGCTTTTTTTTGAGATCCGCCTGCTGGTATTGATTGTTGTTGTTATTTCAATAAGAGAGAAAGTAGAGAAAAGCCATTGGACTGCATCGCTATCTCCCAGTTCCAGAATTCTTTCAATAATATACTCTCTATTTTTTTCTAAATTTATTTTAGATAAATCAGTTTCCCAAAAATATTGTTGAAGGTGTTCTGCTAAAGCTTTCACTGTCTTTATTATAACATACCTAAACCGGAATTATTCAATAAAATACTATCAATTCACTCATCACGATAATCACGATATGAATTTGGTTTTTTTGGTTGCTGCTGATTTTCGATTAATTTCATCAAATTTCCGCCCTCTAAGCCACTTCATCGCCCATCACAGATACAAAAAACAAATCTAGTCAACAAAAGACCCACCAAAAAGAGAGAATATCAGAAGAGCGCCGGGAAACAAATAGGGGGATAGACTTCCCGGAATCCGTTAGGTCAAAAAAATCCGGATTATGTTTTTTTCTTTGCGGTCAGCCCCATAACCAGAGCAAGAACGAATAAAATACCTGCCATAACCGCCGCGAGGGGAAGGCTCTGCTGGACTGTTTTACCCACGCTCAGGTTTCCTATGATCTTAGGGACAAATGTGGCGCCCAGTAAGCCCACGGCAAAAACAATACCGAAAATGCTTCCGTAAAGGCTTGGTTCGAATTTGGCAAATGTGACTCCCACAATGGTCGGGAATATGGGAGCAAATGCCAGCCCTGCAATGACAATAGCTATAATGGCCAATAATGGAGTGTTGGTGAATATCATAAGAATGATAGCTCCCAAAGAGATCAAAGCCATTACGGAGATGACTTTAGTTCCAATGGCGGTGAGATTCTTTACAGCGGATGAGAGGAACCGTCCCAGCATCATAGCCACACCGAAGACGCTGAGAACCAGGCCGGCATGAAAGGCAGCCTTGAGATCATTTTTTTGGCCGAAGAGCTGTTCCATGAGCGTCCTGATCCAGGTCCCCATGGATATCTCCAGAGACATGTAGCAGAACAGAGCTAAAGCTGCGATGAGAACAGCTCCTTTGCCCAGGACCTTAAAAGCCATCGAGAGTTTATACCCGGTGGCGACTTGAGGGTAAGTTGTGGTGAGGGCAAAAATTAGAAAAACAAGGACAAGGGCCCCCAGAATGGACAGAGAAGTGCTGTAAGTAAGGTCCAAATTGGTCAGAAAAAATACGAAAAGGAATGGAGTAATCACATACCCCAAACCAAAAAAAGCGTTTCCGAAGTTACTGGCGCGGGCCGGATCTTCACCTTTGAACAGGACCACTGGAATGAGAGTGTTACCCACAGTGTTCAAAGACATCGCCCCTACACCCAGAAGAATACAGGCGATAAGCGCCAGTCCGAAACTTGAGGCAAAAGCAAGGAGAAACATACTGGCGCTGGTGACGATGAATCCCAGAATAGCAATGGGCTTGTAACCGAGTTTGTCCACCAGAGGTCCGATTATGAGCTGGACGATGCAGCCGGTTAAAAACAAGCCCATGACGAGTGAACCAAACTGTGCTTCGTTGATTCCCAGTGACTCCATGAGTTCGACTGAAATGGAGCCGAGGATGATAAAGCATATAGCCAGTGTAAACACGGCCATTAAGGCAACAACTGCTGTCATTTTTTTCATAGGTTTCCCTCCATATGAACCTTTTTTATAGTGAATATCACAAAAAAAAATATGAGTCAAAGTGAAATTATCTGGTAAAATCGGATATACGGGTTAAGCAGGAGGATCATCATGCATGCAAAGAGACAGGATTTGTGTGGAACTTTTGTGATAAAAATTCGTATAATAGAGTGAATAAAAAAAGAGAAGTCTATATAAAAACATAAGGAGAGACAGATGAAAAGGGCGTTTAACTTTGTTATACTGTCCGTTTTTGTGTTTACGTTGTTTCCTGGGGCACTGCTCTGCCAGGAGGCAGACATCACAGGAAGATGGGAAGGGACGACCTATGTCCCGGACCAGGGTGAGGATGGCCTGATTTTGATTATCGAGAAAACAGAAGGTGTGTACAAGGTCGTTATTTCAGATACTTTCGGCATGATACAGGGAGCGGAAGCTGATGATGTAAGTTTTGAAGAGGGGACACTAAGTTTTAATTTTTCAATCTATGATGGATATGAAGACATGATGGTATGGATCACCCTGGAGGTTAACGGTGATAAGATGAGCGGATACTGGGAAACAGCTGATGGAAGCCGGGATACCATAGAGATGGCTCGGAAGTAAAAAAGCAAATAAGATAAGCTCCTTTTATCAGGATGAGTGGTCATGGATGATTTTCCATCCTGAAGGGAAGCGTTTAAAGATAATCGTGAATACGCCGTTAGAGGCTGTATCTTCCTGTTTGACCATCCACCGGCCTATGGCATAAGCTGAGTCCGCACTGAGGACTTTGAGTTTTATATCGGAAAAGGTGAGTGTTCCCATCTTTTCTCCCGTATAATTTGTTTTGTAGCGGTTCAAAAGAGTTTCCCATCCGTAGAGTCTCTGGTCTCCGGATTGAAAGGTCATATCCTCTGACTGCCAGTAATGAGCCATGAATCCTTCGATATCATGATTGTTCCAGGCTGTCTGCTGCCGCTTTATGATGGAGTTTAGGGTGTCTTGAATGGAATGCTCGTCAGGTATTGACCGGGCGCATGATATGAGTATCCAAAGAAAAACGAATAACAGGATGCCTGTTTGTTTCATATCTGCCTCTCCTCTTTTATTTCTTTTTATTATTCAGTTCATTCCAGAGATGAACCCTTTTTCCTTTTAAGGATTTTTCTTCTTTGGAGCTTTTCCCCTGAATATTTCCCAGCGGTATTCCTTTTCTATTTTGGTTATTTCATGTTCATCGGAGCGGCTTTCGCTTATGTTTCCCTCGCCTCCGAAGTGATGGGCTCCCCTGCTGAACGTGACGAGGAATTCTTTGGGGATCTCCATTTTAGACTGGGGGGGATTTACTTTTTTCCCTAAGACTGGTCTTAAGGCCAGAGTGCGCTTTTTGCCGTCTTCCCAGTTGTATCGGATATCCACTTCAGGTATGACGGCGTATACGACGTTTTTGTAATCAATGTCAAAGTAGTAGGGAACAAGAAAGGGAGAGAAAATGGTGAATTGTTTTTGGTCTTGTTCGCGGGTAAAGGTCATAGAGGGAATTCCCGGAGTGAAGACCTGAGGGGCTGAGCCGGTCTTGACTTCCCGTTTGTCTTTGTATTCGAATACTTCCTCGGCTTTGAAGCTGAGGATGATCGGTGTCTGGCATTGATAGGTAGCTGAGCCGTAGGGTCCTAATCCGGGAAGGGCCGCGCCCGGGATAGCTGAGAAACCATCAGTGGTAAAGGGAAATCGAACGGTGGCTTCGTAGTGGTGTGTTTGGATCGTGTCTTCTCCCCTGGAGGAATGCTTGTAGTAATACGTATCTTTGAAATGTACGATTACGCCTGTTTTAAAGCATTCTCCCGCATCCACATAGATCTGGAAAAAGGCTTTTTGGACATTCTCTCTGTTATGGTTGGCTATGGTCAGTTTGAGGAATGCAAAATCTTCTTCCTCAAAGTTTGTGCAGAAGGAGCGCTCTTCTTTCTCTGACCAGTCTTCGCATCGTTCGTCTCCACTTGCTGTAGTGATGACCGCCTGAATGCTCAGATCTGAATTTTTGAGGATTTCCCTGAGGTCGATCAGGACATTCGGCATCGTGTCTTTGGGAACCTTGTTTTCAAGCTCCATGTAGCAGGCGCCCAGCGGAGGAATGTTGATGGCCACTGGCTTGGATTTATCTATTTCTATTTCGCAGGCATCATGTTCAGAATAGACAAAAAGGCTTTCCGGATAGCCATGGGTGTTTTCAGAACAATCGGAAAGCAGGTTTTCTTCATAATTCAGGAGAGCGAATTCTTTGAAAGCGTTTTTAAAATCCCCGGACAGGTTGGATTCTACGGCATCCAGTGCGTTCTGACTTTTACAGGAAGCCCAGATTTTTCCTATAAGAAGGTCATTGCCGGGATATCTCACTTTGGTAAGATAGTAAGGGAAGATGTAGATTCCATACATGTGATCTTCCGCATTATCATCAATGCTTATGAGCGAGTTATTGCTTTCGTTAAAAGCATCCTTGATATATATGTGTTCCGTATCCCAACTGGAATCGATATGATCCTCTGCCCAGACAGCTGTGCCTTCACTCCACCATTCGTCCTCATAAGCATCCCATGCATGCTGGAACGCATGGAACAGCTCATGCGCCAGGGCAGCACCAAGGTCATCTCCGGAGAGGCCCCCGTTGATAAGGATATGTGAGGGAGAGGGCATGTTAGTCGTGGAACCGGAATCCTCGAGTTCGACCTTGCACCAGCCGTCATCTCCTTGGACATTTGTTGCTGATACCAGATAAATATCCAGACGGCCGTCCCCTCCTATATTCCTGTTTCGATCTCCAAAGGTAAGGAGAGCATCCGAAGGAGGCTCCTCTTTCATGATTCTCAGGAATTCGTTGTACATATCATAATCGACCAGAAGCCGGCGGGCTTCTTCCGCAGTGCCTTCACCGCCTCTTTGATACCAGAGCAGGATTTTATCCGACACATCGAGAGGCAGCAGGCCTTTGGGGCGTTTTTCCTTTTGTGCAAACAGCAGATTGGAGTATCCGGATGAGGAATTCCGTGAGGCACGAGCTTGATTTTCTCTCAGGTTGAAGATGCTGTCCGGATGATCGGGGCGGACAAGATAGGGATGAAGACGGTCAATGGTTTCCGGCTTCAATTGCACCTTTTCCCTGTTAAAAGCTTTAAAAACAGGAGTACCGCATTTAATGGGTTTGGGACTTTGATATTTTTTCGGGAGTTTCTCAGGTTCGAACAAACGCTGGAACCTGAGTATCCAGGCCGTGTCCTTGTCCAGGATGCCGGCTTTTTCATCTTCTGCGATAAGAGCCAGGGAGGAAGGGAGCTCCTCTTTTACTGGTCCCGGCTTTTTTTCTTTGACTTTCTCTTCGATCCGGGAGGGCTCTTCTTCCTTCACATGTTCTGCTCTTTCGGTCTTTCGGCAGGAAGACCATAACGTGATGGCCCCGCCCAGAATCACAATCAAACATAATTTTATTTTAGGATTGTTGTTAAACATGGTATGATACCTCTTCCCCAAGCCTGTTTGTATTTCGAATGATTTTCCAAATATTTCATCCAATGTTTGAAAAATTCAATATATCACAATGAAATTCGGAGGGCAATCTCTGATGGCTGAAAAAGCAGTCCTGTGGGGGATTATCCTCTGAGAATATTTTTGACATAAAGTGCTTCATTCTTATATTCTTTAAACATGTAACGAAAGAGATTTCTATAGTATGATGGATACACAAAAAAACAAAAGATGGGTTTTTGCATATAAGGAGATCGAACCATGATCAAACATATATCAAAAGAGCTCAAAAACCACATCCCTTTTACCAGTTTTGGCGCACTGACCGGTATCCTGGTTATTTTTGTTTCATTAAAAATGCCAAAGAACATATCCTATAATATTTTTTATGTTCTTCACCCCATTCATGTGGTTCTCAGTGCGATGGTCACAGCTTCCATTTATAAACTCCATACCTGCGGGCGTTTTAATAAAAAGTGCCTTAAAGGTCAGTGCAACCTCTGGCTTTTACTATTGATCGGTTATGTTGGTTCCGTTGGGATTGCCACTCTCAGTGATTCTGTCATTCCTTTCTTAGGAGAGACCTTATTGAACATGCCTCACCGCGGGATCCATCTCGGATTTATCGAGAAATGGTGGCTGGTGAATCCGCTGGCAGTTGTTGGAGTCATATTTGCTTATTTCAGGCCATCCACAAAGGTCCCTCATGCCGGGCATGTTCTGCTCAGTACCTGGTCTTCCCTGTTCCATATTCTCATGGCAGTGGGGGCTGCACTGCAGTGGTTTTCATATGTGGCCGTATTTGTGTTTTTGTTTCTTGCTGTCTGGATTCCCTGCTGTCTGAGTGATATTGTGTTCCCGCTCCTGTTTGTAAAAGAGCAGCCGTTAAACCAGGGGAAAAGATAACCTTTATCCCATCCAGAATCCTTTTCTATGAGAGACGCCGAGCACAGTATTTGGGGACATCCCATTAGGTACCACCCCTTTGCTGTAACGTGGACAGACCAGCACATAAAACTAACCAGAAGTCAGATTCATTCTGGGATCGCCGGGAGTAGCGGCTGATCCTTTCTCTAAATATTCCATAGCCCTTTCATTGTCTCCTGTGCCTGCATACGCAAAGGCCAGTTCCTCGAAAGCATCTCCTCTGCTGAGCTCGAGCTCAACGGCCTTCTGTATCGTTGGGCTTATCCGATTCTCAATAACAAGCCCGAGGCCAATCGATAGTCTGCGGTTTTATCAGATGATCACTTAGCAGGCCTGAGCTCAACATTGCTCATATAGCACTCCTGCCATTCATCCCCATCCCCTTTTACTGTAAGAGTTGCAGCCCTGCCGGGAATATTAATGGTCCCAAGCTTGACCTCCTGAAAAGAATCAAGGCCTTTTGTGTCAGGCAGGTGAAACTCCTTTTTTACTTCTCCAACCTCGATTATTATTTTATTGTCAGCGGATGTGGTTGCTACAGTCACATAGATATCAAAAACAGTATCAGCAGAGATCTCAATAGGCCACTCCATCCATGTTCTTGTCTCTTTCCATGTGATGTAGGAAAACTCTGGTTGACGAATCAGTTTGGCATGATTGGATGATATATATCCGCGATTCTCCAGATCACTTTGTTCAGGGCTTAAAATGAGAGCTCCTGTTTCGTTCGGCGTAATATTTTGATTCAGGACATCAGGTGATCCCTTGATATCCAGGACAACAACAGACGATATCTCATCAGCTGCTTCATCTGTTAAGTAGACCGCAAGCCCTTCTTCAACCTTTTCTACTTCATACTTCTCCCCATTCCCAGAAAGAGAATAACATTGAACAGCTTCATTATTTACCGGGACATACAGCAACTTATCTTCCGGCCAATCAAACACCTGCAGATAAAGGCGGGTGTCTCCATTTTCCAGCTCCTTTCGAGTACATCTTCCCCACCAGGGCCGGCGGAAGGGGCTGGCAGCCGTTCCATATATCGATTCGCTGTTTACATCCATCCATCTGCCGATTTCAGCTAATCTGTCAAGGGAAGCCTGAGGAATGGTCCCATCCGGCTTAGGTCCTACATTGAGAAGAAAATTTCCTCCCTTGGATGCAATATCGATGAGCTTGTGTAAAAGGTCTTCGGTGGATTTCCAATCTTCATCATAACTCTTGTACCCCCAGGTATTATTCATTGTCATACAGACTTCCCAATCACGGCCTTCGATGCCTGTGGCGGGAACATGCTGTTCCGGAGTATCTGAATCTCCCTTATAACCTCCACCCAGGCGGTTATTTGTAATAAGTCCCGGTCTTAGAGAAATAAGGGGCCGCAAAAGCTCTGCCCTTTCCTTGGTCATCCAGTAGGGAGTATCCCACCACAATATATCGATGTCATAATTAGTAAGGATTTCTTTGACCTGCGGATAAGCAATCTCTTTTAAATAAGTATCAAAGCTTCCGGCCTGCGCTTCATCCCAGTATTCACCCTCTTCATATCCGCTTTTCGCTCCACCCGGATGTGTCCAATCCTGAGCTTGAGAATAATAGAATCCTATCTTCATACCTTGTTTTTTTGCTTCCTTGACCAGAGGCCTCAGAAGATCTTTACCGTAAGGCGAAGCATCAGCAATATCCCAATCAGTGACTTTTGAATCAAACAGGGCAAACCCATCATGATGTTTAGATGTGATAACGATGTATCTCATCCCGGCGTCTTTCGCCATCTTGACCCAGGCTTTGGGATCATAATGGATCGGATTGAAATCCTGGGCATAGGTTTTATATTCAGCCACAGGAATCTTCGCATTCCTCATGATCCATTCGCCAATTCCACCAATCCTTTCTCCATGATACGTTCCGGCAGGCACCGCATATACGCCCCAATGAATAAAGAGTCCAAAACGTGCTTCACGCCACCATGCCATTCGCGCATTCCTTTGCTCAATGGTCTCATTCAAGGGATCGACCCATTCCTTTTGCGCTGTGTTTGTTCCATCTGAACATGAACAAAGGAAAAATACAAAAACCAATAAGCCCAATAACGGAATTTGCAGATAATTGTTCTTCATTTCACGCTACTCCTTTATTTTGTTTTTTTTTAGGTAAGCTCTCCATGTAATTGCCCATTTTTCGGGATTATCCAATGTGCTGTTATCAATCTTGTGTACGACACTGTTGTGAGGTGAATTTTTAACTTTTTCAGGATTTTGATATGCTTCTTTTGCGACTTCATTCAATGCAGAAATGTATTCATCGATTTCATCTTTTGAATATGACTCTGTTGGCTCAATTGTGAACGGTTGCGGAACAATGAATGGATGATGACTCGACCATAAATGGAAACCAAAATCAGCCATTCTGCAACTTATTTCTTCTGTTGAAATTCCTGTTTCTTCTGTGAGCTTTTCCCAGCTATACCTGACCTGTTCAATTCTGTGTCTCCCTTTTGCATAAGGGGCACTTGCACCGTGAATTTGTTTCACTTTATTCAAAATGTAATTATTGTTTAAAACAGCGATACTTGCTGCTTCCTTGAGTCCTAAAGCCCCTAGACTCATTATCCATGCATAAGCCCTTAAAATGACTGGAAAAACTCCAAGAAATCCTCTCACTTTGCCGATACTTCTTGGGAGATTGTAATTCAGAAAATATTTTTCGCCGTCAAATCCGACTATTGGGACAGGAAGATAGTTTATCAACCTTTTGGTCACTCCAAGTGCTCCAACCGCTGGGCCCCCACACCCATGTGGAGATGAAAATGTTTTGTGAAGGTTAAAGAAGCATAGATCAAAATCAGCTTCTTTGGCACGAGTAATCCCTAATATTCCATTGGCATTGGCCTGGTCATATCCACAGAGGCCTCCTGCATCGTGAATAATTCTCGTGAATTCTGCTATTCTAGGATTGAAAATTCCTGTATCTTCAGGATTTGTAATCAACAATCCTGCAGTCTTATTGGACACGGCATTTTTAAGAGATTCAACATCGGGCAGTCCATCTTTATCTTGAAAAATTGTAATTATTTTATAACCTTTTGAAGCTGCTGCTGCAGCATCAGATGGATGTGAGAATATGGTCGTAATTATTTCATCTCTTTGTTCTGCTTCTCCATTCGCTTCATGATAAGCTCGAATGATGGAAGCCATGGCAAAAATAGCTGATGAACCTCCTCCTGGTTGGAGGGAAAATTGGCTTAGTCCTGAAATTTCCCTAAGGAATGTATCCAGTTTATATATAATTTCCAGCGCGCCCTGGACTGTGCTTTCATCCTGAAGCGGGTGAAGCTCTGTTACTTTAGGCGAACGGATTAAAATCTCGTTAATTTTTGGACTGTATTTCATCGTACAAGTCCCTTGCCCTATATCCACGTTTAAATCTGCTCCCAGACATTGCTGCGATAAGCGAAGATAATGTTTTAATACTCTCATTTGTGATATCTCAGGAAGCCCTGGTGCTTTCTTTCTTTTCATTTTATCCGGCAAAGCAGAGATTCCATCTCCAATAGACTCTTCAATTTCTTTTTCTGCTTCAGATATTAAAAGTCCTCTCTCTCCTTTTTTAGTTAACTCAAAAATGATGGGCTCATCCCATTTCGCCTGATGGAATTTTCTCAATCTAGTTGTTTTCATTTTAATATCATCCTTTTTTTATATCCGTTTTATTCAGGACATCACTCAATACCTGAACCAAACTATCGATTTCCTTTTTTGTATGGATTTCTGTTACACAATACAGAGCGCAGCTTCCCAATTCTGGGAAATCATCAGATAAGTCTTTTCCTCCGAAAATAGCATGTTTTAGTAATGATTTATTTATTTCCTTGACTGGAACTTTTGTATCATTGAAATCCACGATAAATTCTTTAAAATGAGGTGCATTGAACAGGGGAGCTTTAACCCCATTGATTTCTGATATTTTTTTCATTGCATATTGAGATTTTTGCATAATGGTCTTACCAAGTTTTTGCATTCCCTCAGGTCCCATGAGCGATAGATAAACACCTGCTGTAATTCCCCATAATGCTGAACACGTCCCTATAAATTCTTTGCCTTTTTCTCTGAGGCCAAATGATGTCCTGTCATAAGCAACATCGCCGAAGCCATATTCCCCTTTCACAGCAGTTTTTGTGATGCCGAAGAGTCGTGACGGGTATTCCATGACAAATTTTTCTTCATCATGCGTTGCAATAAATCCTGCAAGTCCGCCTCCGTAATTCATATGGACTCCAAGACCCTGGATGTCACCGCAAACAATATCTGCTCCATAATGGCTTGGTGGTGCAATAACTCCCAATGAGACTGGATCAACACCAACAATACTCAAGGCACCATTTTCGTGGGCAATATCTGATAGGGCATTTCCTTGACTTTCAAGGAATCCCAGGTAGGATGGATTCTCAAAATAAATTCCGGCTGTCCGTGGAGATATTTTTGATTTTAGGTCATTAAGGTCAATAGCCCCGGTTTTCGGACAATGCTTCAATGTTTTAATATTAACAATTGGCCTGCAATAATTATTGATTACTAAAAGTCTGTCAGGAGATACAGTATCAGAGAGGAGTATTTCATTCCGTCCGGTAATCCTGCATGCCATTCTTATTGAAGTACTGGCAGCCTGGCACCAATCATATGTCGGTACATTGACGACATCCATATCTAGAAGTTCCGCCATCAGGCTTTCATATTCAAAAAGAGCCTGGAATCTTCCATGGTCTTCGTATGGTTCGCCTGCATATGCTGTTAAAAATTCTGACCGCTGATTTATTTCATCACATATGGCAGGAACGTAATGCTGCCAGCATCCTCCTCCTAAAAAACTGAGATTATCCTCACAAGTTTGATTTTTGGAGAGGATTTCCTCAACATGACGCTTTAACGCATATTCTGAAGGCAAAGCCTTAGGCAAGTTTATATTCCCTTTGAACTTCAGAGTTTCGGGGATATCGCTGTATAATTCATCGATATTATTCACCCCTATCTCTTTCAACATTTTTGCTTTGACTTCTGGTGCGGAATTAGGAATATACGGATGCGCACTTCCCTTTTTAGTGTTCATAGCTGACCTCCTTTATGTGTATTTGTTTTTTGGCTGATTACTATCCAGCCAATCCTCCTCCGTCAACAACTAAAATAGAGCCTGTTACCCAGGCAGACATATTGCTTGCAAAAAATAGTACAGCATTTGCAATATCTTCAGGGGTTCCCAGACGGGAAATAGGCCGATCTGCGGCTTTTATTATAAAATCTTCATCGTCTTCTCCTAATTGTGCTGCTTCAGCATGCAGCAGCGGAGTGTCCACATCACCTGGGCAGACACAATTTACTCTTATATTGTGTTTCCCATGGTCGATGGCCATGGCACGTGTAAGATTTATAACACCACCTTTTGCTGCGCAATATGATACAGCCTTGGGACCCCCTCTTAGTGACCATCCTGAACCTGTGTTTATTATGTTTCCCCCACCGTTCTTTATCATATGAGGAATCACGTGATGTGAAAGTAAGTATATTCCTTTAAGGCTCACTCCAGTTACTAAATCCCATTCAAATTCATTTAACTCGACGATATTCTTGCGTCTCGTAACCCCGGCATTATTAAACAGGATATCTATTTTCCCGAATTCTTTGATAACATTTTCTGTTGTTTCTTTACAATCAGAATTTGAAGTGACATCACATCGAAAAAATTCGGCCTTCTGTCCAATTTTTTTTATCTTTTCTGCTGCTTCTTTTCCTTTTGATTCATCGATATCAAGCAAAGCAATATATGCACCCACTTCCGCAAGTCTCACTGCTGTTCCAAAGCCTATTCCTGAGGCTGCTCCTGAGATCATAGCAACTTTTCCTGATAAAGAAAGGAGACCTTTGATTATATTATCCATATCAATTCCCTCCTGAATTATTAAGATATTTTCTCTAGGCCCTTTATGTATTTACCTGCTGTTTCACCGCCATCGATTGATATCGCCTGTCCGGTGATAAAGGATGCCTCGCTTGATGCTAAAAAAGCAAACAGTGCGGCAATTTCTTCAGGTTCTGCATGTCGTTTTAAAGGAATCTCTGAATTTATATCTTTCAGTTTTTCTGGTGAGTATTCTGATTTTTGCATAGGAGTAAGAACATAACCCGGACAAACAGCATTTACTCTCAACCAGGGAGCAAATTCCAGGGCAAGAGTTTTTGCAAGCATGATAACTCCTGCTTTGGATGCATTATAATCAGAATAAAGCGGGTGACCCTCGATCCCATTTGTAGAAGCAGTAAACAATATAACGCCTGAAGACTGGTCGCGCATCCTATTAATAGCCTCTTTTGAACATAGAAACATGCTATCTAGATTAGTTCTGAGAACTTTTGACCATTGTTCATATTCAATTTCCAGAAATGATTTTTGCACGCTTATCCCGGCATTAGAGATCAAGATATCGATTCCGCCCAGAATATCATCCACTTTCCTGAATGCTGATTTAATGTCCTCAGGATTGCTAACATCTCCATGGAATCCCCCCCAGATATTTGTATTTTTAACTATTGTTTTTTCTAGGGCTTCTTTATTACAATCAATTATAAAAACTCTCGATTTTTCAGAGATAAATCTCTTTGTAGTTGCAAGTCCTATTCCACTTGCTGCGCCGGTGATGACAACTCTTTTATCCTTAAGATCTTTATAAATTCCCATTATATTCTCCTTAGAGAAAATATGTAGCCAGATAATAATAACCTGGATGATGAACAAGCCGAGGTTGTATAAACCTTATGAAACTCGGGTGTGGACGCAGCGACATTGAAGATTTAGCCTTCGGATGAGGCTTTTTGAGGGCATCCGGCAAAGCCGGGCGCTGAGTATGTCTGACCCAGGGAAGGGGAGAGTTACGCAAGCGCCGAGAAAAACGAAGGAGAATGACGTTAAAAATCTGAATGAAGCACAGGCCATATCTGAATTTCATGTCGGTTTGCCTATATGGTAAAAAAATGGCGATTAAAATGAAAGTAAAAATAAACAAAAATATTTCAGTTGTCATTTTCTTAAAAAGTATGCATATCCTTGATATCAAAACAAAAAAATGCTCATCGCGAGTTTTTTATGAATAGGTCAGGTTATCAAAGGGCACGCATCCGCCATGAATCCATAACTTTCAGTACAGCTTTAAAACCTTATCCATTCTCATGATGAGATTTTTGGCTGCTCTTGAATTAATTTTCTTCTTCTTTTAAAATTTGTAAATAGGTCAGGTTAGATGTTTGTACTAAAAAAGCATAAAATAAAATAAATATATGAAAAGTGAAAAATGGAAGACATTGAAGAAGGGATTCAGAAAAAGCTGAAAATACTCTCAGCTATTTCAAGGATTCACCAAAGTGTTGGGGCAGATTTAGATCTGCAGAAAGTTTCTGATGATTTAGTGAAAGAACTCAAGAATATCCTTGGATGCACGGGTTGTGCGATTTTATTGATTGACGATAACAATGTCAAAATAGCATCCAATATTGGATTTTCAAATATGTTCTCCGGCAAAAAGATTTCTGCAGATATGCCTGCTATTAAATACATTAAAGAAAAAAAAAGAAGCATTAAGACAGGGGATATTGCGCATAGCGATTTTTCAGAATGCATTCCAACAGGCTGCTCCATGAATTCATTGATTTGCTCTCCTATTTTGGTAAACACAGAAGTGAAAGGTATTATTCATATCGATTCTTTAAATAAAAATGCATTTGACGAGGACGATTTGCTTTTTGTTGAACTTCTATCTAAGGAAGTGGCAAATGTAATTCAAAGAACACAATTGTTCACTAAGACCAAGGAGCTTTCTCAGAGAGATGAACTCACCGGCTGCTTCAACCGGAGAAAAATGGAGCAGGACCTTAAAGATGAGGCGAGTCGTGCCTCAAGATATAATAATTCATTCACTATTTTAATGATCGATTGTGATTGGTTCAAAAAATACAATGATTATCACGGCCACCAAAAAGGAGATGAGCTTCTGAAAAAATTAGTATCTCTCATTAAAAGAAACATTAGAAGTGTTGATAAAATCTACAGGTATGGAGGAGAAGAATTTTTAATATTACTTCCTATGGCTCAAAAGGAACAGGGCCAGACCTTAGGAGAACGGCTTAGGGAATTGGTGGAAAGAGAAGATTTTGAGGGAGAGCAGGAAAGTCAGCCTGAAAAAAAAGTCACTATCAGCATAGGGATTGCAAATTTTCCTCAGGATAGTAAAGACATAATCAGTTTAATAAAAGCGGCTGATTCAGCTTTATATAGTGCCAAAGAAGGCGGAAGAAACAGGGTCGTTCTTTATCAAAAAAACTAACCTGAACTATTCATAAAAAAATAGCGGGGTTCATTTTTTTGTTTTCAAGACAAGCCGATGTAAAATTCAGGTGTGGTCTGTTGATATGCAAACTCTTCGCTTTTAAAAAGATGGAAGGTATTTGAGACCGATCTTCTCGAACAGCCTTAATCAGGACACTGATACTTCCTGATTTGCCTCATCAAAGGTCACTCTTTTTCCTGTGTGCATGGCTGCAATGGTCATACACAGAGCACAGGAGTGATTGTAAGCAGCCGCGATATCTGCATTGGGTTTTTTCCGGCTCCGGACACATTCCATCCAGTTTTGCATATGCATTGAGGTGGCATCATCCGTTCCTGTGTTGGCAGCAGTCTCCACGCCGCTTACTTCAGAAATATCCATTTCAGACAGGCGGTTTTCCTTCATGCCCATGGCCTGGGCCATTTCCTGTGTAAGTCCTCCGTCCGGGGTGATTTTATTGGTGGCCAGGTTAAGAGTTCCTCCGTTTGAAAAATAGAGCTCTTTCACGCCTCCGGCCGAGTTGGTCTGTCTGGATGAATACACCACTTGAAAACCTTTGTCCGGGTCATCCAGAGGTCCGTAGTCAAAAACAGCCGTCAGAGTATCGAAATTTTTTCTCCCGTCTTTCCACAAATAAAGACCTCCGTTGACCACCACGCTTCTGGGATGGGGAAGTCCTGTAAACCAGTGGACCGTGTCGATCTGGTGGACCATCCACTGTCCCGGGATACCTGAAGAATAAGGCCAGAACAGGCGGTACTCAATGTATTTTCTGGGGTTCCAGGGCTCATAGGGCCGGTTTATGAGATAGCGCTTCCAGTCTACATCTTCTTCTCTCAGGGCTTCCACCAGATGGGGCCGCCGCCACCTTCCGGGCTGGTTTACGTTCCATGTCATGTCTGCAGCCACAATGTCCCCGAATTTTCCTGACCGGATGAACTGATTGGCTTGGATGTAGTTGAGAGCGCTCCGCCTTTGAGTTCCCACCTGGACGATTTTTTTTGTTTGTCTTACGGTTTTTAAGGCTGCCCGGGCGTCTTCCATGGTGTTGGCAAAAGGTTTTTCCACATAAGCGTCGCATCCGTTTTTCACAGCCTGTATGCAGTGCCGGGCATGCTGGAAATCAGCAGTGCTGATAATGACCGCATCCACTTTTCCTGATTCGTACATCTCTTCGTTGTTTCTCATTCCGGTTACAGGGACTCCTGTTTTCTCTTTTAAAAAGGCCGCTCCTTCCTCCCGCCTTCTGTTCCATATATCAGAGACTGCAGTGATTTCGAAGTTGAGCCCTGAGGAATGGTTTAGGAAGCAGGGGATGAGAGAATACCGAGCCCGGTCTGAGAATCCCACGATCCCCACCCGGACCCTGTCGTTAGCCCCGAGGATTTTGGAATAGCGAGCCGCAGGGATCACAGCCGCGGCTCCTGTGGCATAAGAGACGGTTTTTATGAATTTTCTTCGTGTTATTTTTTTCATTTTTCTGTCTTCCTTTTATTTTAATTTGCGGATTTTTATATTTCTGAACCATACCGCATCTGTATGGTCCTGGAGAACAATGTGCCCGCTGCGTTTTTCAGCAAATCCTTTGATAGGGGCGTATTTGCTTTTTCTGAGGAGCTCTTCCATTAGCGGAGTTTTCAGGTCATATTCAAGGACTTTTATTCCATTCAGCCAGTGCTCTCCGTGATTTTCCTTGAAAACAATGCAGCCTGTGTTAAACTCCCCCACAGGTTTCAGGATTTTGCCTTCAGGAGCTATGAGGTCATAAAGGGCGGCTGCGGTTCTGTTCTCTCCGTTTTTGGCATCCGGATGGTTATCGTCATCCAGTATCTGGTATTCAAAGCCCAAAGCCGCGCTTTCAGGTGGATGGGAGACGGACATCTCTTCGGAGACATTGTATTTAATGCCGCTGTTTCCAGCCCGGCTTATCTTCCACTCGAATTTGAGCTCAAAGTCTGTAAATGTCTCCCTGGTCATGATATCGCCCCCTTGAAGAGGCTGACCGTCGGACTGGAGACGGACATCTCCACTCGGTATTTTTTTGATGCATCCCGCCTTAATGGTCCAGTGGCCTTTAGGAATGTCGCTTCGGCCCAATCCCCGCCATCCTTTGAAGGTGTCTCCGTCAAACAAAAGGAGCCATCCTTCTGCTTTTTCCTGCTCTGTAAGGGTGTTGATATCGGGGATTGATGTGGCTGCGGTTTGTTCCCAGCCGGAGGGAGCATATGATGTTGAAATAAATATGAAGAAGAACAGAATAAAGATAAAAAGTTGATGCCTTAAAAATCCCGAATGATCCATTTCTAATATCCAGTTTATTATGCTTAAGGAATTTTTTCAATGCTTGAACTTTGTATGATTATATTTATCCTGGATGATGAACAAGTCGAGGTTGCAGCAGATGCGAGGCACAGGGTGCGAAGCTGTGGTCCTTCACCGCAAATACCCTGTAACAAAGCAGATGCTGTAAGATCGGCTCGCCTCTATGGTAAAAAAAGGACGATTAAAATTAAATACCTAACAAGGAAAACAGCTGCTATCGCCATTCTTGAAATAATCTTGCATATCGCTGGAACAAAATGAATAATAAACACATCGCCATTTTTTTATGAATAAGGCAGGTTATATAGTATGAGGGAGAAAACAACAGGAAAATCGCTGTTTGGTATGAATTACCAAAGAGAGGAGGAGTCATGAGGAAAACAAACAGAAGGGATTTTCTAAAATTATCAGGAATGGGATTGGCCTCCGCTGCTTTATGGGGGAACAGATGTTCTTCGGAAAAGGTTCAAAAGCAAGACACATCAGATGGATTCTTGAAACTGGGCATGGCTTCCTATACATTCAGAGAATTCTCTCTGGAAGAAGCGATTTCCATGACCAAGAGGCTGGATTTGGAAACGATTTCACTGAAAAGCTTCCATCTTCCTCTTGAAAGCACAGAACAGGAAATAAAGGAAGCAGCGGAGAAAGTGAGAGCTTCGGGACTTGCCCTTTACGGGTGCGGGGTCATTTACATGAGCAGTAAAGAGGAAGTGGAAAGAGCTTTTCAATACGCCCGGGCTGCAGGGGTCAAGGTCATCATAGGAGTTCCGAATCATGACCTTCTAGGGTTTGTGGAGGAGAAAGTCAAAGAATTCGATATAAAGCTGGCCATTCACAACCATGGTCCCACGGACAAACTTTATCCTACTCCGGGAAGCGCCTATGAGCGGATCAAGGGGCTTGACCGGAGAGTAGGGATTTGTCTTGATATCGGGCATACCCAAAGAGCCGGTGTCGACCCTTCGGAAGCAGCAGAAATGTATAAGGACCGGCTGTTGGATGTTCATATCAAGGATGTGACCCAAGCAGATGCAGAAGGCACCACGGTTGAGATAGGGCGGGGCGTGATCGATATTCCCCGATTCCTTAAGACCCTTCTGGCTATCCATTATCAGGGATGTGCGGCGCTGGAGTTTGAAAAAGACGGAAAAGACCCCTTGCCTGGTGCGGCTGAATCCATAGGTTTTATCAAAGGTGTGATATCTTCTATCCAGATTATTTGACTTAAGTCTGTTTTATTATAGAATAACGGAAATCTGTTTTTAGGACCCTTTAAATTTTTTATCGATAAATCTGTTATCTCCTCATTTCCGGTCAACCAGAAACCAAAAAGAAAGAATCATAGGGTGGTACCTTATGGGATGTCCCCATAGATGCAATTTT
>JAGGYH010000033.1 GCA_021162615.1 Candidatus Aminicenantota bacterium | reverse complement strand
TTGTTGAAGTTTACATAAAGCTTCTTTTTTAATGATTATTTTATCTGCTTTATTTTTCTTTAAAATTGATTTAACCAAGAGGGGAATATCTTCTTTTCTTTCTTTTAAAGGAGAAATATAATAGGACAGTTCGTTGATTCTATAATACAGATCTTTTCTAAATTTCTTTTTATCGATTAAATAACAAAGGTCCTTATTTGTGGCAAAAATGAATCTTACATTTACTTTTTTATATTTGTTCTCCCCCAGTCTTCTTATTTTCTTCTCTTCTATTACTGACAATAATTTTGCCTGAAGGATGAGAGGAATATCTCCTATCTCATCAAAGAAAAAAGTGCCAAGATTTGCTTCCTCGATTAATCCGGTTTTGTTATCTACTGCACCTGTAAAAGCCCCTTTTTTATGTCCGAAAAGTTCTGATTCTAATAGGTTTTCATTTAAGTTTGCACAATTTATTTTCTTAAATGGATTATCTTTTCTATGACTATGGAGATGGATATTCATTGCTGCCAGTTCTTTTCCTACTCCTGTGTTTCCAAGAATCAGTATGTTGGCATCAGTTTTGGATGAGATCTTGATGAATTCTAATAGCTTTTTTATAGGTTGGCTATTGCCGATTATTTTTGTATTTTCATCCATTAATTTATTAGTAATTTTGTTGAAATTATTAATCAGAGACGATGAAGATTAGTATTGACATTGATGTATCTTCCCATCATCTGAACTCCCAACCTAAACAGGTTAAAAAATATATTGAGCTTTTTTAAAACTGAATTCCGATGCTGACTTTACACATCTCCCTATGTTATAAATTTAGTCGAAAAGAATAGAAAAAAATTAAAAAAAATTATAAATATTTTTTATGTATTAAAATTTTATAAAAATATTTATAAAAGGATCGCCTAATAAACTTGAGACATATCCTTGCTTTTTATGGTAAATTATAGGGGAGATCCATGATGAGAAGATGTGGGCGGTTAGCTCAGTTGGGAGAGCGTGGCGTTCGCAACGCTGAGGTCGGGGGTTCGAGTCCCCTACCGTCCACCAGTTTTTTCTTGAGTTGATTGAGGGAACCGTTCCCGGTTAAAAACAGCCTCGACTTTTTAAGGATAATTAATTATATTTCAGATAGTTGTTAAAAAAAGCAACAATAAGAAATATTGCTAGGAACAATAAGACTATGAAGTTCATCCAGTTCAAAGATGCCCTTAAGGAATTTACGATTTTCTCCTTAAACGATATTAAATTGATTGATCCTCATTTTCACAGGCGAAGGCTCATTGAATGGCAGGAAAAAGACTACATCAAAAAGATAGCTAAAGGACGTTATATTTTCTCAGATCTCACTGTTGATGAAAATGTAATGTTTGAAATTGCAAACCGGCTCTATAATCCTTCCTATGTATCCCTTGAATCAGCTTTGTCTTATTATCAGATCATTCCTGAAGCCGTTTATGGAATCACATCTGTTTCCACGCGCCGGACCTATTCCTTCATGACACCGTTTGGAAAATTTCATTACAGGACCATCAAACCATTTTTCTTTTTTGGTTACCAAATAGTGACTTTTAACTCCAAGGTTTTTAAAATGGCTGATATGGAAAAAGCTGTATTGGATTTTTTCTATCTCCATCCAGAACTCAAATCTGAGAGTGATATAAATTCTCTGCGATTTAATGAGGAAGCTTTTAGGCAGAAATTTAACCAAAAGAAGCTTCAAAATTACCTTAAGAAATTCGCCAAAAACGCATTATCTGAGCGGATTACAGTCTTTTTAGAATTAAGGATGAAACATGGACAGGATGAATCCAATGCTTGATATGAAACAGATTGAAACTTTTTATCCGGATTTCTTAAGGCCTTTTAAAAAAAATTTACTCAGGGAATATCTCCAGTACAAAATCCTGGAGGCTTTGTTTGATTCACCTTTTGGGAAACATGTGTCTTTTATGGGAGGAACAGCGATTCACATACTCCATGGAAGCCATCGGTTTTCCGAAGACCTGGATTTCGATAATCAAGACTTAAGTCCGGATGATTTTAAGAGTCTCGTCTCTCAAATTATAAGACGAATAAGCCGCCAGGGATATGATATTGAATCAACAGTTATCATTAAGAATGCATTCAGGGCCTATCTTAAGTTCCCTGAGATTCTTTATAAATACAAAATCAGTCCGCATAGGAAGGAAAAATTATCCATTCAAATCGATACAGAACCTCAGGATGTACCGTATTCCAACGAACAATTTATTTTGAATAAATTTGATGTGTTTCAAAGGATCAATTCTGTTCCCATGGATCTGCTTTTGTCTCAAAAGATACTGTGTGTTCTCACTCGGCCCCGCATCATAGGACGTGATTTTTATGACATCATCTTTTTGTTAGGGAAAACTCAGGTCGATTTTTCTTACCTCCGGAAGAAGATCAATATAAGGGATCCTGATATGCTTAAAAAAAGACTGCTTGAGAAATGCATGGATGTTGATTTCAAACAATTAGCAAGGGGGATATCCCCATTTCTTTATAATCCGGATGATGCCCAAAAAATTTCTCTTTTCCCGGATTATATTAAAGAAATGGATTTTAAAAAATAGAGATATGAATAAATCATCTCCAATGAAATTCGTGGTTGACTGCATGCTGGGAAAATGTGCCAAATGGCTGAGAATCCTGGGATTCGATACGCTCTTTTACTCCAAAGCTGAGGATGACCGGCTCATTGATTTGGCCCGGGAACAAGACCGCATCCTCCTGACAAGAGACACGGGCATCATTGAAAAAACAAAACAGATCGAGGTCCTTTTTATAAAGAGCGAGCACTGGAAGTCGCAGGTCAAACAGGTGCTGGATGAACTGGATCTCAGAGAGCAGGTCAAACCCTATTCACGCTGCATTGAATGCAATGTGATGCTCAAATCCCTATCCAAAAAGCAAGCCAAGAATCTGGTAGCTCCTTTTGTCTATGAACGCTCCGACTCCTTTGCTCTCTGTCCCCAATGCGGGCGGGTGTTCTGGCCAGGTACCCACCTAAGTGATATGAATTTTAAGATTGAAGACATACTTGGAGAGGATTAGAAAAATTCGGTTTTTTCCAATATAAAAAAAGCCTCAGTTAATTATCGAAAGGCACTGATTTTTTTTTATTTAAAAAAAAAGTAAACTTATTTTATCAAAAAACGTATATATATATAAATATGGAGAAAAAATGAAATTATTATCGCGCATTGAAGAAATCATTTTGCTGTCCATATGGCAGTTGGGTGACAAGGCTTACGGTATGTCCATCCGGGAGGAAGTCATTAAGGCTACAGGCAAAAAATGGCTCTTGGGAGCCATTTATGGTCCCCTGGGCCGGCTGCATAAAAACGGCTATGTTCTGACCTCCAAAGGAGAACCGACTCCGGAACGCGGAGGACGCAGAAAAGTCTATTACCGGTTGTCCCGGGAGGGAATCAATGCGCTCCGTGAGATCCGGCGGGTCAATTCTGTTATCTGGAATGGAATAGAGGAGCTTGAATTTAAAGAAGAATGAACAAACAGACAATAAAGCCTCCGAGGATAGCTGCCAGGATATTGGAGTTTCTCATCCAAAAAGATATCAAATACGGGGCCATGGGGGACCTCGAAGAGCAGTTCTACTGGGCGGAAAAGGAATATGGATTGTTCAAAGCCCGTCTGCTCTACTGGAAACAGATCGCAGGGGCTCTCCCATACTTCATTAAAAATTCAGTTCTCTGGAGTTTGATCATGTTAAAAAACTATTTTAAAACAACTTTCAGGAATATCACTAGACACAAAGGGTATTCTTTCATCAATCTTGCCGGCCTGGCCACAGCCCTTGCCTGCGTTATTCTCATTCTGCTCTGGGTGCAGCATGAGCTGAGCTATGACCGGTTTCATGAGAATGCAGACGATATTTTTATGGTCCTTCGGGGGGAAGAGGAAACAGTCATGGCTCCCACTTCCTACCTTCTTGCGCCTTCGCTCGTCGCTGAACTGCCCGAAGTCGTCAATGCCACCCGCTTTGCCCAAATCCCCGAAACCGAAAAGGTATTGTTCCGCTCCGGGGAAAAGGTTTTCGAAGAAAATATCAGTTTTACAGATTCTCGCTTTTTCGAAATATTTTCATTCCCTTTCCTGAAGGGAACTCCTGGATCAGCATTAAAAGGCCCCGCCTCACAGCCGCAGCGTTTATCATTCTCCTTATTGC